>JALYZL010000135.1 GCA_030948875.1 Actinomycetota bacterium | reverse complement strand
GCGGGCGCGGCGATCCGATGGCACGCGCGGCTCGCGCGGCTGGTAAGCGACCTGGCCGACGCGGTCACCGGCGATGACCGCGGACGGCTTCACGAGACTCGCGTCGACGATCTGCTGAGCGGGGCGTCCGCGCTGGCGGGGCGGTATCGGCGCGCTCTCGTGCGCACCCCCGGCTGCTTCCATGGGTTTGACCAGGATCCTGAGGACGTCCGTGCCCTTGTGATGAAGTTTGCGACCGGCCGGCCCGAGCATCGCGGACGCCCCTTACTGGTCGTCGGTGTCAGGACATCCGGCAGCTACCTCGCGCCGCTGGCTGCGTCATACCTCCGCGGAGCGGGCTTCAGCAGCGTCGCCACCATGACCACGCGCCCCGGCCGTCGACTTCTCGCCCACGAGCAGGGCCTCGTTCGTGCGATAGCACGTGCGGGCGGCCTCGCCCTGCTGCTCGACGACCCACCCGCAACTGGTGCGTCGCTCGCGCGCTCGGCGTCGCTGCTGGAACGGGGGGGATTGGGAACTCAGTCGATCATCCCGCTCCTGGGCGTGTACGACGCGGCGGACTTGCCGCCGGCGCTGGCCCGCTACCCCGCCGTGGTGCTGCCGTGGCCCGAGTGGTCCGTCCGCGCGCGGCTCTCACCCGGGGCGGTCGCTGACGCGATCACAGGGATGCTGGGCGTGGCACCACGCAACGTGGTGCCGCTGACGCCCGACCCGCCGAAGCCCGTTCGCGGTCACGTCCGCGCGGTATTCCAGGTCGACGACCTGGAGGTCGCCGTCGAAGGTGTGGGGCTTGGATATCTCGGTCGCCGCACAGCCGACGTCATGGGCGCGGTCGGTGAATACTCCCCCCGCGTGTTCGGCCTCGAGCGCGGCCTGCTCTACCGGGAGTGGCTGCCCGACGCTAGCCGCGTAGGCGTCCCGCGGGGGCGCGAGCTGACGGCCGGCATCGCCGGCTACGTCGCCCGCCGCCGCACCGCGATGCCGCTGGCCGAGGACGCGAGCCTGCGGTTGGCGGGCGAGACGCCCGCCTGGGAAGTGGCCAGCGAGGCCCTCAGCCATGCCTTCGGCCGCGCCTGGCCGGCCGTCAAGGTGCTCGCGATGGATCGCGCGCTCAAGCGCATTGTGCGCGTCCAGCGGCCTGCCGTGGTCGACGGCGACACCGGGCTGGCACAGTGGTTCACCGGCACCGACGAAGCGCGCTCGCTCGTGAAGGCGAACCCGGGCGGCTCGATCTTCTCCACCCGTGGCGTCGTCTGCTTCGACCCGGTGTTCGACCTGGCCGGTGTCACAGCCGGCGCGCTCGACGGCGAGCTTGGCCGGGAGCTGCGGCGCGCATACGAGGCGACGGGCGGGGAGGCAGTCGAGGCCGAACGGCTGATGCTGTATGAGCTAACCCACCTGTGGGCGCTCGGGCGCAACGGTCCCGGCGACCGAGCGGCGCTTGACCGCGCCCGGGCCCGAACGCTCCAGCGCTACTTCGCAGAGCTGTACCTGGCAGACCTCACGCCCCGCCCGGACGGGCCGCTGTGCGCGCTTGACCTCGACGGGGTGCTCGAGACCCAGCACCTCGGCTTCCCCGCGCTTACGCCACTCGCAGCGCTGGGGCTCCGAGCGCTGATCGCCCACGGCTATCGCCCGCTGCTCGCCACGGGCCGGAGCCTCGCCGAGGTCGCCGAGCGCTGCCGCGCCTACGGGCTGATGGGCGGCGTGGCCGAGTACGGGTCCGGCGTGCACGAGGCGGGCGGAGGTGCCTCTGCCAGCTTGCTGGGGGCCGCCGGAAGCGACGCCCTCGCGCAACTCCGGTCGAGGCTCGCCGCACTCGACGGGGTGCAGCTCGACGGCGATTACGAGCTCGCCGTCCGCGCCTATACGTTTGGCCGCGATGGTCGCCGCGGCCCGGTGTCCCTTCCGTCCACCCTGCTGGCGTCACTCCCGCCGGGCTCGACCGGGATCCGCGCGATCGAAGGGGACGCTCAGACCGACTTCGTGCTCCAAGGGATCGACAAGGGAACCGGGATGCGCGAGCTCATGAGCCGACTGGGCTCAGACGACGGCGGCAATCGCCGGATGCTCGCGCTGGCGGTCGGCGACACGATCTCGGACGTGCCACTGGCGGCGCTCGCCGAGCGTGCATATGCCCCTGCGCACGCCGACCGTGCGCTTGCCCAGCACGGGTACGAGCTGACGACGAGGGTCTACCAGGCGGGGTTCGCCGAGGCCGTCGGGCGGCTGCTCGGGCATTCGCCGGGCACCTGCGAGCTGTGCCGCATGGCGCCGGCTTCGCGCGAGCGCCGGCTCGTGCTGACGGCGCTCGCGGCGCATGAGCGCGGGGTCCGCGGGGCGCCGCGGAAGGCGCTCGAGCTCGTCCTGCTGGCC
>JALYZL010000059.1 GCA_030948875.1 Actinomycetota bacterium | reverse complement strand
GGTGGGCGATGGCCCACCTGACGGCGCTTGCACCGCTCCAGCGGGGGCAGCTGGCGGCCGCGGGGTTCTACAAGAGCACCCCCGAAGCCGTCCACGGTTACCGCGCGCTCGCGGCAATCTCCCTGGCGACCTTGGTCTTGCTCTTCACGCTGATGAATGGCGCCTTGTCGACGACGACGCTGCTGATTGTCGCCGCCGCCGCGGCTGCCGGCTGGCAGCTGCCAGCCGTGGTGATCAAGTCGCGGGGGAAAGCGCGTCTCGAGGGGATCGACAAGGAGCTACCAGACCTGATCGACCTGCTTATCGCTACCGTTGAGGCGGGGATGGGATTCGGAGGGTCGCTGACGCTGGTCGCGGGCCGCCTCGAAGGAGCACTCGGCGAGGAGCTCCTCGTCACCGTTCGCCAGCAGAAGCTCGGCATCTCGACCTCTGAGGCGCTCGAAGAGATGCTCGAGCGCTGCGATACCCAGTCGATGCGCGCCTTCGTACGGACCATTACCAGGAGCGAGTCGATGGGCGTCTCGATCGGCCCGATCCTCCGCGAGCTCGCCACCGACATGCGTCGCCGCCGGCGTCAGACGATCCAGGAGAAGATGGCAAAGGCGCCAGTGAAGATGCTCTTCCCGATGATGTTCCTGATCATGCCGGCGATGATGATCGTCCTCTTCTACCCGGTGGTGCACTCGGTGATGGGCACGGGGTTCGGCGGACACTGATGGCAGCGATCGACGAGATCGGGCCGCTCGGCACTCGCGGACTGCATGCGGCCGCGCGACGTGTCGGCAGCGTGCTGGCCTTCGGCGTGCTGCCGGTCGTGCTCACGCTCTCGATTCTCGCGGTCACGTACAGCCAGAAGACCTTCCTCTTCGACTTCAAGGGCGATCTCTACGGCGCGGGCCAGGCCATCGTCCACGGCCACAACCCGTATAACCCGGGTTTCCTCGCGACTCAGGCGGCGATTCAGCGAGCGGGCGGTACGCCCCAGACGATATTTGCCCTGCCGGTCTATGCGGCTCCCGCTCTGGTGGCTTCGGTTCCCTTCAGTCTGTTGCCCTACCGGCTGGCCGCGATCCTCTTCGCCGCGCTGTTGATCGGGTCTCTCGCCTTGGGGCTGCGCCTGCTCGGTGTCAGGGACTGGCGATGCTACGGCGTGACCTTCGCGTGCTGGCCGTTCCTCCTGGGCCTCCGCCTCGGTGGCCTGACTCCGTTGATCGTGCTGGGCGCAGCGGTCGCCTGGCGTTGGCGTGATCGCCTCTGGCCACCCGCGATCGCGATCGCCACGATCGTCGTGGCAAAGCTATTCCCCTGGCCCCTAGCGGTTTGGTTGCTCGTGACCAGGCGCTTCCGGACGCTCGCGCTCACGCTCGTGATCGGCGGCGTCGTCACCTTCGCCGCGTGGGCGGTAATTGGCTTCGCCGGGATCGCCGAGTACCCGCGCATGCTCTCCAACCTAGCCTTCGTAGAGGAGGGGCACGGGCCCTCGCTCGTCGCCCTCCTGCTGGCCGCCGGCGTGCCCGCCGGCGTCGCCAAGGTCGCGGCGCTCGCCGCCGCCGCCGCGCTGCTCGGCGCCGCTTGGCGGTTCGTCGGCCGGCCTGGTGGGGAGCGGCGCGCCTTCGGCATGATCGTGATGGCGGCCCTGACCGCCTCACCCCTCGTCTGGCAGCACTACCTGGTGCTCGTGTTCGTCCCGATCGCGCTGATGTCTCCCACGCTCTCGGCGATCTGGTTCGCGCCGATGCTCGCGTATCTCGCCCCCGGCGCGCAAACGCAGGGCAACGTCCTGGAGATCCTCCCCTATCTGGCCATCGAAGCAACGGTGATCGGACAACTCTGCGGGGTCGGTGCGCTGATCTCGAAGCGCTCGTGGCTGCGCGCGAGCTTGCTGCCCGGTCTCACGCGTGCCTCGGCGGCGGCTGGTTCGCTACGTCATTGACACCGTGTACGCGCGCGAGCGCGGATCCACCGCGCATGCCGCAAGATGCGATGTGTAGCGGCCCTGAACCTTAAGGAGCGTCAACGTAAGGTCTTCTTCGGGCTCGTCGGGCAGACGCCGACCCACGGCTCTAGCGAGCTTGATGTGGGGCGTGCAGTATTCCCGGCCCGTCTCTTTCGGCCTCTTGCAGCGCCCCTCCGAGCAGTAGAGATAGGGATTGATCTTGTAGCTCAAGTGCTCCTTACCGCTGCCAATGCAACCACGGTGGACACGATACCGCCGCGGGCGATTCTGCCCAAGGGCTTTCGTCCGCGGGGGTGATTCGCTTCACACCAAGGGGGCTTGTGTGCGGGCAGGGCGTCGTGAATGCTGGCGTCATGCTGCGGCCGTTGACAGATCTCCTCGATTGGTTGCGGAGTCGGAGCTGATGTCTGAGTTTCTTGTCACGCCGGAGGACGTGCTCACAGCTTCGGGCCGATTGACCGCGATCGGTCGTGAGGTGGATGAGCTGTACCGGCACCTGAGCGGTTGCGCGGGTGCGGCGGCGGGGACGCCGACCGAGGGCGTCTTCGAAGAACTGCTGCGGCATTTCTCGGCGATGCTTCCGCATTTCGGGCTCGCGGGTGAGCATCTGGGTGTGGCGGTCGCCGGCGCGGGCAGGGCCTATTCGAGCTGCGATGACGACGTGGCGGGTGCGTGCGAGGCCGGGCAGGGTGGAGAATGAGCCACGCGCACGTGGGATTCCGGGTCGCGGGAGGTCATGCCAGCTCGATGTCGGATGCGGCGCGCCGGTACGAGATCGTGGGGCAAGAGCTCGAGGCGATCGGGGCCAACGTGCATGGCACGCAGGCTGCGCTGGCCGGTGGGTGGCAGGGTCAGGCTGCGAGCTCGTATCGTGACACTTCGAGCAAGGTGGGCGCGTCTTTTCACGCGGCCGCTCGTGTGGCGGCGACCACGTCGGCGGCGCTCCGCCGCTATAGCGCCCAGCTCGAGCGCTGCCAGCGGGAGGGGATCATCTCGAAACAGCGGGCAGAGCGCTGCATGGCGGAGATCGAGACCCAGACGAGACTCCTGAGCGCCGCTGAGTCTGATGCGAACGCCGCCCGGGCCGAGCTCAGTGCCGCGTTCACGACGGCGCCGCCGCGACCGCGTAGAGCACGCCGTAGCTGCCGTTGCCGATGACCAGGATGACCGGCGCGATCGCCGGAGCGATGGCGAAGGGGAGAGCGCCGGCGATGTTGAACACGCCGAGATCCTTTGCGACGTTGT
>JALYZL010000063.1 GCA_030948875.1 Actinomycetota bacterium | reverse complement strand
GCCTCGGGCTCCGGCGGCGGTGGTGGCGCGGGCGCCTCGGTCGCCTCCGCATCCTCCCGCACCGCCGGAAGCGTCGCCTCCAGCACATCGCCCCCCGCCGGCTCCAGCGTCAGCACCACCATTCCCTCGGTCAGCTTGTCCCCGATCGCCACGCGGAGCTCGCGCACTACCCCTGCCACCGGCGCCGGCACGTCCATCGTCGCCTTGTCGGACTCGAGCGTGACGAGCGGGTCGTCGACGGCCACCGTGTCGCCGACCCCGACGAGGATCTCGATCACCGGCACGTCGGTGAAGTCGCCGATATCGGGGACCGCGACGTCGATCACCCCGGTGGCGGTCATACAGACGTTGGGATCGGAGCTTCGGGGTCGATCTCGTAGCGCTCGATCGCCTCCTGCACCCGCACCACATCCACCTCTCCCGCGTCGGCGAGCGATTTCAGCGCGGCGAGGGCTACGTGGCGGCGGTCGACCTCGAAGAAGCGCCGCAGGTTGCGCCGGTAGTCGCTGCGGCCGTAGCCGTCGGTGCCGAGGACGCGGTAGTCGCGCGGCACCCACTGGCGGATCTGATCGGCGAAGGTGCGGATGTAATCGGTGGAGGCGACTACCGGCCCGGCGTGGCCCTCGAGGCACTGAGCCACGTAGCTCTGCCGGGGATCCGAAGAAGGATGCAGCGTGTTCCACCGCTCGACGTCGATCCCGTCGCGCCGCAGCTCGGTAAACGAGGTGACGCTCCATACATCGGCAGCGACCCCGAAGTCATCCTCGAGCAGCGACGCGCCCGCGAGCACCTCTCGAAGGACCGTCCCCGACCCGAAGAGCTGGATGCGCGGGCCGGACCCTGGAGCACCGCCCGGGCGCAGGAGGTACATCCCGCGCAGGATTCCCTCCTCGGTCCCCGGCTCCATCGCCGGGTGCGGGTAGTTCTCGTTCATCAGCGTCAGGTAGTAGAAGACGTCCTGCTGCTCGGCGACCATCTCGCGTAGCCCGGCGTGGATGATCACCGCGACCTCGTAGCCGAACGTCGGGTCGTAGGAGCGGCAGTTGGGGACGACCGAGATGAGCACGTGGCTGTGCCCGTCGGCGTGCTGAAGCCCCTCGCCGTTCAAAGTCGTCCGTCCCGCGGTACCGCCTAACAAGAAACCCCGCGTGCGGCTGTCCCCGCCGGCCCAGATCAGGTCGCCGACGCGCTGGTAGCCGAACATCGAGTAGTAGATGTAGAAAGGGATCATCTGGAGGTCATGGGCGCTGTACGAGGTCCCGGCGGCGATCCACGACGAGACCGACCCCGCTTCGGTGATGCCCTCCTCGAGGATCTGCCCGTGGGCGTCCTCCTTGTAGAAGGAGAGCTGCTCGGAGTCCTGGGGCTGATAGAGCTGACCGCCGGGGGCGTAGATACCGATCTGGCGGAACATGCCCTCCATCCCGAACGTCCGCGACTCGTCGGGGATGATGGGGACGATCCGGCGGGCGATCGTCTTCTCGCGCAGGAGCGCGGCGAGGATGCGAACGAAGGCCATGGTCGTCGAGACCTCCCGCTCGCCGGTGCCATCGAGCTGGCTCTGGAAGATCTCCAAACCCGGGACCGAGACGGGCTCCGAGACACGGCGGCGCCGATGCGGCAGATGACCCCCGAGCGCCTCCCGCCGCTCGCGCAGAAACTCCATCTCCGGGGACCCATCCGGCGGCTTGTAGAACTCGGCGGCGCGAACTTGCTCGTCGGTCAGCGGCAGCTCGAAGCGGTCGCGGAACGCCAATAGAGCGTCCTCGGTCATCTTCTTGGCCTGATGGGTGATCATCTGGCCCTCGCCCGAGACGCCCATCCCGTAGCCCTTGACCGTCTTGGCGAGGATCACCGTGGGCTGGCCCGTGTGCTCGACCGCAGCCCGGTACGCCGCATAGACCTTCTGCTGGTCGTGGCCGCCACGGTTGAGCAGCCAGACCTCCTCGTCGGACATGTCCTTGACGAGCTCGAGGAGCCGCGGGTCGCGTCCGAAGAAGTGCTCGCGGACGTAGGCGCCGTCACGGGACTTGAAGGTCTGATAGTCGCCGTCCACGCACTCGTCCATCACGCGCGCGAGGGCGCCGTCGGTGTCGGCGGCGAGGAGCGGGTCCCAGCGTCCACCCCAGATCACCTTGATCACGTTCCAGCCCGCGCCGCGGAAGTCCGACTCGAGCTCCTGGATGATCTTGCCGTTGCCGCGGACGGGGCCGTCGAGGCGCTGGAGATTGGCGTTGATGACGAAGATCAGGTTGTCGAGGTGCTCGCGCCCGGCGAGCCCGATCGATCCCATCGACTCGGGCTCGTCCATCTCGCCGTCGCCCAGGAACGCCCACACCTTGCGCCCCTCGGTGTCAGCGATCCCGCGGGCGTGGAGGTACTTCATGAACCGGGCCTGGTAGAGCGAGGTGATCGCCCCGATCCCCAGCGAGACGGTGGGGAACTGCCAGTAGTCGGGCATGAGCCAGGGATGGGGGTAGCTCGAGAGCCCGCCGCCTCCGACCTCCTGGCGGAAGCGCAGCAGCTCCGCTTCGCTGAGCCGGCCCTCGAGGAACGACCGGGCGTAGATCCCCGGCGACGAGTGCCCTTGGAAGTACACGAGGTCGCCGGCGTGGTCCGCGCTCGCAGCGTGCCAGAAGTGGTTGAAGCCGACCTCGTACAGCGTCGCGGCGGACTGGTAACTCGCGATGTGGCCGCCGAGCTCGGAGGAGACCTTGTTGGCGCGGACGACGATGGCGATGGCGTTCCAGCGCACCAGCGAGCGCAGCCGCCGCTCGACTGCGGGGTCGCCGGGGAAGGTCGGCTCCCGCTCGGCGGGGATCGTGTTCACGTACGGGGTGTTGAGGTCCGCAGTGGGGCCGGCACCGGCGCCGTGCGCGCGCTCCACGACGCGACTGAGGAGCTGACGGGCGCGCGCTGGCCCGTCGTGGGCGAGGACGGCATCCAGCGCCTCGAGCCATTCGCCGGTCTCGAGCGCATCCATGTCGCCTCCTGCGCCGTTGGTGGCGGTGCTGTGAGTCCGGTCGGTCACGACTTTTTCAGGTGGACGGTTTTTCCTGACCAGCCGATGATACGTCCTCCCCGCAGCGTGCACGGGACGGTGCGCGTGAACGGATTGGCGCTTGCGTCGCGACCCTCCCGGTGGTTAGATCGACAGCTCAATCACCCGACCCTGAGGAGAGGGAATGCGTGTCACGATTCGGGTAAAGGTCAACGGCGACGAGCGCGTGGTTGAGGTAGAGCCGCGCGACCTGCTCGTGCACACGCTGCGCGGCGAGCTTGGCCTTACCGGCACCCACGTTGGCTGCGATACGTCGAGTTGCGGCGCCTGCACCGTCCACCTCGACGGCGAGGCCGTGAAGAGCTGCACCGTGCTCAGCGTCCAGGCCGACGGCCATGAAGTCACGACGATTGAGGGCCTCGCCGGCGCGGACGGCGAGCTCCACCCGCTGCAGCAGGGCTTCTGGGAGAAGCACGGCCTGCAATGCGGCTACTGCACGCCAGGCATGATCATGGCCGCCGCCGATCTGCTCGAGCGCAACCCGAACCCCACCGAGGAGGAGATTCGCCACGGCCTCGAGGGGAACCTATGTCGCTGCACCGGCTACCACAACATCGTCAAGGCCGTGCAGTACGCTGCCGCCGTGCAGGCACCCGAGGAAGTGTCGGCATGAGCGCGGTGGGCAGTTCGCTGAAGCGCAAGGAAGACCCGCGCATGATCACCGGCCGCGGGAAATACACCGACGACATGGCACTGCCGGGGATGCTCCACGCGGCGTTCGTGCGCTCCTCCGAAGCGCACGCCCGCTTCACCGTCGACGCCTCGGCGGCGCGGGAGCGCGAGGGGATCCTCGCCGTGTACACGGGCGAGGATCTCGACGTCGCCGCCCCCATGCCGATGGCGTGGGTGCCGCCGGGCATCGAGGTCAACACCCCGGAGCGCTGGCCGCTGGCCCGAGGCGAGGTCAACCACGTGGGCGACGCGATCGCGCTCGTGGTGGGCCGCAGCCGCGGGGAGGTCGCCGACGCCACCGACGACGTCATCGTCGACTACGACCCGCTCCCCGTGGTCACCGACCCCGAAGCCGCCCTCGAGCCGGGAAGCCCGCTCGTGCACGAGGTCCTCGGGACCAACCGCTCGCACGAGTGGTCGCTGGGCGGCGGCGATGTCGATGCCGGCCTCGCGGCGGCCGACGTCGTCGTCGAGCGGCGCGTCGTCAACCCCCGGACCTCGGGCGCGCCGATCGAGCCGCGCAGCGCCATCGCCGACTACCGCGCCGACGAGCTGACGCTGTGGTCATCGACGCAGGTGCCGCATTTCGTCCGCCTGTTCATGGCCATCGTCCTCGGCACCAGCGAGGACAAGATAAGGGTCATCGCCCCCGACGTCGGCGGCGGTTTCGGCGCCAAGCTCCAGTTCTGCGCCGAGGAGGTCGCGGTGAGCTGGGCGTCGCGCAAGCTCGGCCGCCCGGTCAAGTGGACCGAGAGCCGCAGCGACCACATGGCGACCTGCCACCACGGTCGCGACCAGATCGCCTACGTCCGCATGGGCGCGACCCGCGACGGCAAGATCACCGCCCTTCACGTGAAGATCATCGCCGACTTCGGCGCCTACTTCGGCATGCTCACGCCGACCATCCCCTCGCTGGGGGCGTTCGTGATGACGGGCGTGTACGAGATCCCCGCGGTCAAGACCGACATCGTCGGGGCGTTCACCAACAAATGCATGACCGATGCCATCCGCGGCGCCGGCCGCCCGGAGGCCACGCACCTGATCGAGGTGTGCATCGACCAGCTCGCCGCCGAGCTCGACATCGACCGGCTCGAGTTGCGCCGACGCAACTTCATCGCCGCCGACTCCTTCCCGCACGAGGTTGCCTACGGGATCGTCTACGACAGTGGCAATTACCAGGGCACCCTGGAGCGCCTCCTCGAGCACTTCGATTACGGAGCGTTCACCGAAGAGCAGGCGCGCCAGCGCGAGCAGGGCGTCTACCGCGGGGTCGGCTTCTCGACCTACACGGAGATCTGCGGCCTCGCGCCCTCACGCGTGACCGGCCCCGAGGGCTTCGGCCTCCAGACCGGGCTGTGGGAGTCGGCCGTCGTGCGCGTGCATCCGACCGGCGCGGTCACGGTGTTCACCGGGACCTCGGGCCACGGGCAGGGTCACGACACCGTGTTCGCGCAGATCGCCGCCGACCGGCTCGGGGTCGATCCCGAGGTCGTCGAGGTCGTCCACGGCGACACGGGCACGGGGCCGATGGGCCTCGGCACCTACGGGTCGCGGTCGATGGCGGTGGGCGGCGAGTCGATCGCCAAGGCCGCCGAGCGGGTGGCCGAGAAGGCCAAGCAGATCGTCGCCCATCAGCTCGAGGCGGCGCCCGAGGACATCGAGGTGGCCGAGGGCAC
>JALYZL010000038.1 GCA_030948875.1 Actinomycetota bacterium | reverse complement strand
CCGACCCCTAATCTTTTTCACCCACGCCCTCAGGAGCTGATGTGCCGACCCGATCGCTACGTATAGCCGCGGTTCCGCTGATCGCCGGGGTGCTGATCCTCGCCGGCTGCGGCTCGAGCCACTCCTCGCCCACCGCCTCAACTGCCTCAACCCCCATCTGCCCGCCCGGAGAGGCTGCCTGCGTCTCTACGAATCCCTCGGTCACGACGTCCGGCCCTCAGAACCTCGCAGCCAACCTGATCGCCTTGATGAAGGTGAGCAACCCGACGTTGAAGCAGGTCCGACTCACATGTGCAGCTGGCCAGGTGAAGTATCCGAGGGGCTGCCACCTCGACGCATCAGCGGTGTCCAAGGGCAAAACCGTCAAGATCGCGGGCGAGGTGTCGGCGTTCGGCGTCGACACGAAAACCCACACCTACGCCTACTCGGTCAACTACGCCCCCGTGCCGGGCGCAGGCGGCTAGGCCACGGCCCGGTCGTTGCTCGTCTCGTGCCAAGGGGTCAGGACACGCGGACCCTCGGGCATGATCGCCACCGTGAACTCGAAGTGGGCGGCGAGCGATCCATCCTGGGAATAGATCGCCCAGTGGTCGTCGCCCATACGCACGGTGTGGCGCCCCGCGGTGACCATCGGCTCGATAGCCAGGACCATCCCGACCTCGAGGGGGATTCCAGTCCCCGGCTTGCCGTAGTTCGGGATCTGTGGATCCTCGTGCATGCTCCGGCCGATCCCGTGCCCGACCAGAGTGCGGACGATCGAGAATCCCGCCGCCTCGACGTGCCTCTGGACCGCGCTCGAGACATCGCCCAGGCGGTTCCCGGGCCGGGCTCGCTCGACCGCCAAGAACAGCGATTCCTCTGTCGTGGTCAGGAGCTTGCGGGCCACGGGCGTGACCGGGCCGACCGCGAAGGTCCGCGCCGCGTCGGCGACCCAGCCGTCGAGGACGACGCCGACGTCGACCGAGAGGATGTCGCCGCGGCCGAGCTTGTACGGGCCGGGGATCCCGTGCACGATCATTGAGTTCGGGGAGGCGCAGATCGACCCCGGGAAGCCGCGATAACCCTTGAAGGCGGGCTCGGCGCCTTGAGAGCGGATGAACTTCTCGGCGGCGGTGTCGAGTTCGGCGGTGCTCACGCCGGGCCGGATCTTCGACTGGACGAGGTTGAGCGTCTTGACCAGGATGGCGCCGGCGGCGGCCATCTGCTCGATCTCCTGTGGACGCTTCTTGATGATCACTGCGTGGTAACCAGTGCCGGTAATCGTGGAGTCCGATGCCGCGGCAGTCAGACGTCATCCTCCATGCGCAGGGTGGCGATCACCGCGCGGATGTGGTCGTTGACGTCGGCCGGGCTCCGCGTGCCGTCGACCCGCCGCAACAGCCCGTGCTCGTCGTAGTAATCGATCAGCGGCTCGGTCTGCTCGTGGTACACGCGCAGGCGGTTCTGCACGACGTCGTCCTTGTCGTCGTCGCGCTGGACGAGGCGAGAGCCGTCCTGATCGCAGACGCCCTCCCGCTTCGGGGGGTCGAAGTCGACGTGATAATTGTGTCCGGACTTCACGCACATCCTTCGTCCCGAGATGCGGCGCATGACCTGTTCGTCGGGTACGTCGATCATGAGCGCGGCGGTGACGCGCCGGCCGAGCTCTGAGAGGAGCTTGTCGAGCGCCTTGCCCTGCTCGAGCGTGCGCGGGAAGCCGTCGAGGATGAAGCCGTCCTGGGCATCGTCGGCCTTGAGCCGCTCCGCCGCCATCTTGACGATGAGATCGTCGGGCACGAGCTCACCGGCGTCCATGAACTTCTGCGCCTCCTTGCCCAGCTCGGTGCCCTCCTTCACGTTCTCACGCAACATGTCGCCCGTCGAGATGAACGGCAGCCCGAAGTCATTGCGAAGCCTGTCGGCCTGCGTTCCCTTACCGGCCCCGGGGGGGCCAAAGAGGATCAGATTCAGCTCGGACACGAGATGCCCACTCTATCGGAGGAGGTCGGCTCGGCGGGCTCGAATTTAGGCGGGCTCACCAGCAGATATCGCTCGTCGGTAACGGCGCCGCCCCAGTCACACGACGGCTCTCGAGACTCAGGGCACCGTCGGCCTGCTCAGTGATCGTGACCTCGTCGCCGGGCCGCAGTCCGAGCCGCCTGCGATTGTGGGAAAGCGTACACAATCCCACAGGTGGCCATCGTGGGAGGCGTTCCGCTACGGCGGGCTCACTGGTGGCGGCGCTGCACGGAGAGCCGGCCCGCGAACGGGCCGGCGAAAGTCACTTCAGGAAGCCCTCATAATTTCGCATCATCAGCTGGGCCTCGAGCTGCTTCATGGTGTCGAGCGCGACGCCGATGACGATGAGGATGGCGGTGCCGCCGAAGAAGAAGTTGGCAC
>JALYZL010000647.1 GCA_030948875.1 Actinomycetota bacterium | reverse complement strand
CTCCCTGCTCGTGGCCGCGGCCGTCCTCGCCGCCTCCGCGCCCGTCTCGATCGCGAGCGCGCGCGCGTACCCGTCGGCGAGCTGGTCCAGCGATCGCTGCCACGAGCGCTCGCCGACGGCGAGCAGGCCGCCGGTGGCGAGGCGCTCACGGATCGCCTCGCGTCGGGCCAGGCCGCGCAGGGCGCCCGCCAGCGACTCCGGCTCGGGGGCGACGAGGCAGCCGCTGCGGCCGTCCTCGATCAGCTCAGCCGGTCCCCCGGCATCGACGGCGAGGACGGGCAGGCCGCTGGCCTGGGCCTCGAGGATGACCTGGCCGAAGGTGTCGGTCGTGCTCGCGAACATGAACAAATCGGCGCTCGCGTAGACCTGCGCGAGGCGGTCGCCCTCGACCCAGCCGAGGAAGGTGGCCGCGCTGCCGAGGCGACGGCGGAGCGACTCCTCCTCGGGGCCGCGGCCCGCGAGCACGAGGTGCAGGCGCGGGTCGTGATCGCGAGCGATGAGGAAGGCCTCGGCCAAGAGATCGATGCCCTTCTCCTGGCTCAGGCGGCCGACGTAGAGCACGTTGAAGCGCGTGCCGAGCTCGGCGTGGGTGGTGGGTAGGACCCCGGGCGCGTAGCGCGCCGGGTTGAAGCGCTCGAGATCGACGCCGCGGTCCCAGCGGGCCAGGCGCTCGGCGGGGATTCCCAGGTCGCGCAGCGAGTCGTCGGCGGCGCGACTGGGCGAGAGGACGACCCGGCACTGGGCGTAGAACTTCGCGAGCACGGAGCGCATCACGTACTCGACCCTCGGGTCGGCCGAGCGCATCCGGGCGTACATCTGGAGCTCGGTGTGGTAGCTCCCGGCTACGGGGAGCCCCATCACGCGCGCGATGATCGCGGCGACGATGCCGGCGGGACCGGGGGCGCACACGTGGACGAGGTCGTAGCGGCGCTCGGTCAGGGCCTCGGCGACCGCGAACACGCTGGGGACGCCGAGCCCCAGCCCGGCGTAGAAGGGTAGCTCGATCTCGCTCACCGCCGCGAGCCGGCGATCGACGCTCGCGTCGGTGCCGATCACCTCGATCTCGTGGCCGCGGATCCCGCGCTCGCGCAGCTGCTGGAGGGTGTGGGCGACGCCGTGGACGGCTCCCACGCCGTCGGCGAGCACCGCCACGCGAATGGGGTCCCCGTCGCGAGCGGCGAGCCTGGCCTGCTCCCGGGCGAGGAAAGCGGACGCCGGCACGTACGGCACCGCGGGCAGGCAGGCGGCGAACAGTCGCGAGAGCGCCGGGGCGACGCCGTCGCCGCCGCTGGTGGCGAGGAGGTGGTCGATGGCTCCGGTGAGCTTGCGTTCGTGGACGCGGCGCGCGCGTCGCTCGAGGTCGGAGTGGCTGAAGTCCTCGGCCTGCATCGACGACACCAGGCCCGCCGTGTCGACGCCGAGCTCCATCTCGTTCAACCACGCCCGCAGCAGGCGCCGCCCGTCCTCGGGCCCGAGGCCCGAGCCGACGCTGCCGTGGCGGGCGTCGCCCTCGAGCATGATCCGCTCGGCGAGCTCGAGCACCGCGCCCGGGTCGGGGCCGCTCGTCTCCTGTGCCGAGGTCAGCCCGGGCGCGCAGGCGAACGAGCGGGCGGCGAGGACAAGCGCGCTGTGGGCCCACTTCGCCGCGCTCCCCTGCTTGCCGTGCGGGCGCACCCGGCCGGCACGGATGTGGGCGAGGAGCTCGGCTGGCGTCTCGGCGTGGTCCGCCTCGGTGTAGGTGCGTCCGATGTCGACGCCGGCGTGGTCGTCGGAGCCGCCGACGGCGATGCCGCCGTGGGTCTCGATGTACACGGCGGCGGGCGCGTTGAGCTCGCGGGCGCGGGCGCCGTTGCGCGTCTCCCAGACCGGGAAGAGCTCGGCGAGGGCGCGGCGATGGGCCGGCGTCAGCGGCGCCGCGACGTGGAAGAACGGGTGCGCGAGCGCGCAGGCGATCTCCCGCTCGTGGAGATAGTCGGCGCAGGCGCAGACGTCGCCGCTGTGGGCCTGCAGCCAGTCGTGGTCATCGGGGGTGATTCCGAAGCAGAGGACGTGGACGGCCTGATGCTCGCCCCGGAACCACGCGGTGAGCTCCTCGGAGACGAACACGTCGGGCAGGTCGGCGAGCTCGAGCACGCCCGCGATCGTGTCATGGTCGGTGATGGTCACGAAGTCCATGCCCCGCCGCTTGGCGAGCTCGTAGACCTCCTGGGGAGGGGTGGCGCACTCGGGCAGGGCGAGGGCGCGCTGGACGCCGAGCTTGGCCACCTCCGAGGCGGTGGAGTGGCAGTGGAGATCGACCTTCACGGTGGCCGGCACTTCGTTCGCGCTTCGCGCGCTCTTCTTCTCGGTTTTGTTCATGGTCACAGAATCGCCCGCAAACAGCGGGGCTTAGTGACCAGTCCGCCAAGTTCCTGTTACCAAGTCGTGAATGGGGCGGCTTCGCCGTCCTTGCGCTTCCCGGGACGTTCGCCGCCAGGCGAACTCGGGGCCGTCCGGGCCCTTAACGGCGCGAAGCGCCCCTCAGTCGCTGAGCCGTGTGAGGCGGGCGAGCGCTTCGTGGCACTGGACGACCCGTTTCTTGACCGGGTCGCTGTCGGGGCGGTCGTGGACGAGATCCCACGTCCGGTCGGCGACGTCGCGCGCCGTCTCGGGCGTCGCGATCTCCCACAGGCGGTCGACGAGGCGCAGCTCGAAGGACTGAATCTGGTGCGCCGGGTCGCCGGGATCCATTCGGGGGAGCGGCTCGCCGGTAGCCTCGCGCCACATCCCGGTGGCGAGCAGCAAGCGATTTCTCAGGGTTATGGCGTCGAGCTCGGCCACGGGCCAGAATGCTAGGGAACTCGACTCTTACAGGCTCGGGAGCTCCTGCCCTCCCGCGAGCGCGGGCGCGAACAGGTCCCCGCGCTCCTGCACGCGCGCGAGCACCTCGTCGGTCTCGAAGCTCAGGAGCTCGGAAGCTGGCTCATCGCGGCAGCGCTGCACCTCGTCCCAGCTCAGCGGGGTCGACACCGTCGGTCGATCGCGGGCCCGCACCGAGCACACGGTGACGGTCGTCTTGTGGGCGTCGTTCTGGCTCCAATCGACGAGCACCTTGGCCGCCCTGAGCTTTTTCGTCATGCGCGATACCACCAGCGCCGGGAGGCGCTGCTCGAGGAGCTCGGCGATCCGCCGCGCGAACGGCTTCGTCTGCTCGTAGGTGGCCCCGGGGGCAAGGGGCACGTATACCTGCATGCCCTTGGAGCCCGAGGTCTTGACCACCGTGGTCAGGCGGAGCTGGTCGAACAAGCCGTGGAGCACGAGCGCGACCTCGCAGCATTCGAGGATGCCCGCGCCCTCGCCGGGATCGAGGTCGAAGACCATCTGCGTCGGATGCTCGGGGCCCCGCGCCAGCGCGAGCGAGGTGTGGAGCTCGATGTCGGCGAGGTTGGCGAGCCAGACGAGCGTCGGCCGGTCCTGCGCGAGCACGTAGTCGATCGACCCGACCCGTGCCGTCTGCACCCACTCGGGCCGGTGCGAGGGGGCCTGCTTCTCGTAGAAGTACTTCTCCTCGACGCCGTTGGGATACCGCTTCAGGGTGAGGGGCCGGTCGCGCAGGTGAGGCAGGACCGCGGGGGCGATCCGCGCGTAGTAGGCGATCAGGTCGCCCTTGGTGAAGCCCGTGCGCGGATACAGGACCTTGTCCCAGTTCGAGAGCTTGAGGCGACGGCCCTCGACGAGGATCTCGAGCGCGCCTTCGGGCAGCCGCCGGACTTCGTCGAACAGCGCCTCGGGGGAGCCGGGCGCCAGCGACCCCGTGGAGCTCGCTGCGCACTCGCGAACGACGTCGCCTGCCGGCTTGTCGTCCCGTAGCCCCTTGAACGAGGGGGCACGCATCACGCCGTCGGTGGTCCAGTTCGCAAACTCGATCTCCGCCACTAACGAGGGTTCAACATACACCGCGTTGCGGGGAAGCTTCGGTCGCGGGTCGAACGGGTTGTCCTCGCGACGCAGGCGCGCGAGCCGTCGCGAGAGGTCGTCGAGCACGGCGTCGGTGAAGCCGGTGCCCACGCGCCCGGCGTAACGGAGGCGCCGGGGGGCGCCGTTCTCGCTGCCCGGGCACTTGCTGCCCGCGTACTCGCCGTCCGGATACCCTACGAGCAGAGCGCCGATCCGCTCCGATCGGCGGCCCTCGCCTGGGAGCCAGCCACCGATGACGAGCTCCTGGCGGCTCGTGTGCTTGACCTTGACCCAACTAGTCGTGCGCTGGCCGGGCTCGTACCGCGAGTCGCTCCGCTTGGCGACGACGCCTTCGAGGCCTTGCTTGCGCGTGGCTTCCAGGAGCGCGGCGCCGTCCCCGCCGTGGCGCGCCGGCACCCGCCAGGCGGGGCCGCTGAGGCCGAGCGCTTCCAGACGCTCGCGGCGCCCTGAGTAGGGCAGGTCGAGGAGCGAGTGGCCGTCCAGATAGAGGAGGTCGAAGATCGCGTAGACGACCGGCGTGTCGGCCATGCGGCGGCGGATGGCCGAGCTCGAGGCCAGGTGCATGCGGCTCTGCAGACGTCCGAAGCTCGGTCGGCCCGACTCGTCGAAGGCGATGATCTCACCGTCGAGCACCGCCTCGCGCATCCCGAGCTGGCGCAGCAGGCCACGCACCTCGGGGTAGGCGTCGGAGATGTCGTTGAGGTTGCGGCTCTCGAGCCGCAGGCGCCCCGGGCGGACGTAGGCGATGGCGCGAACTCCGTCCCATTTGACCTCGAAGTCCCAGCGCGCTTGCGCGCCGCCGTCGGAGCTTGCAGGAAGCGGGCCCGAGCGGGCGAGCATCGGCAGGATGTGCTCGGGCATCGGCTCGCGCGCCGGATCCGACGGCGGGTCCATCCGGTGGATCATCCAGTCGTTGGCCGAGGCGCCGTCGCGCCCGATGGGAAACAGCCCGTAGCGGCCGCGCAGCCGCTCGCCGTGGAAGGTGACCTCGACCTTGCCGCCCTCCCATTTGTGGGTCTCGTAGGTGCCGCGGTCCCAGATCTCCATCGTCCCCGCCCCGTACTCGCCCTTCGGGATCTCCCCCTCGAACTCGAGATACTCGAGCGGGTGGTCCTCGGTATGCACGGCGAGGCGATTGTCCGCCGGGTCGG
>JALYZL010000646.1 GCA_030948875.1 Actinomycetota bacterium | reverse complement strand
GCAGCGGCCTGCGCTTCGGCCTCGCGGGCCGCCTGTGCCTCGGCATCGCGTGCGGCTTGTGATACTGCCTCGCGGGCCGCTTGCTCGTCGGCCTCGCGACGAGCTTGCTCCTCCGCCTCGCGGGCCGCCTGCTCCTCCGCCTCGCGGCGAGCTTGCTCTTCGGCCTCACGGCGGGCCTGCTCCTCGGCCTCGCGGCGGGCTCGCTCCTCCTCGGCGCGGAACACGCCGTGGCCCTCGGAGACGACGTCGCCGATCGCCTTGGTGATGGCGGCGCACGAGCGGATGGCATCGTCGTTGCCGGGGATCACGTAGTCGATCCCATCGGGATCGCAGTTCGTATCCACAAGTCCGATGATCGGGATCCTGAGCCGGTGCGCCTCGCGCACGGCGATCGCCTCCGACTTGAGGTCGATGACGAACATCGCGTCGGGGACGCGCTGCATGTTCTTGACCCCACCCAGGTTGGCACGGAGCTTCTCGAGATCGGCCTGGGCGTTCATGCGCTCCCGGGTCGGCAGCAGTTGCAGCTGGCCCTCGGACTCGTAGCGCTCCAGGTCGTGCAGGCGCTTGATGCGCAATGAAATGGTCTGGAAGTTGGTCAGCAGGCCGCCAAGCCAACGGTGGTTGACGTAGGGCATGTCTGACGCCTCGGCGATGTCCTTGATCGCGTCACGCGCCTGCTTCTTGGTGCCGACGAAGAGGACGGTGCCGCCGCGATGGGCGACATCAGAGGCGAACTTGCGTGCCTCCTCCAGCAGCGCCTGAGTCTGGAGAAGATCGATGATGTAGATGCCGTCCCGCTCTCCGAAGATGAAGCGGCGCATCTTGGGGTTCCAACGGCGCGTCTGGTGGCCGAAATGCACACCGGCCTCCAGCAGCTCTTTGATGCCTACTTGAGCCACGTTCTTTGCTCCCTTTATTTAGTGATGTGCGGCAACCCCGACGCCGGCGGTCACGAGCCTCGTGGTCCGAAAGCCGTCGATCGGCTGCGAACTCAAGGCCAAGGGCGTGACCGTGCGATGGGGGGTCGATTTGGGTTGGTTGAAAGATCTTCTTTCTCAATATTACGCAAGTTTCTGCGATTCGCTTCGTTTCCACGTGTGGGTCGCCACCCTTCCCCTACCTCCGGTGGTGGCCCAACTCGCGAGCCGATCCTCCCTTCCCCTACCTCCGGTGGTTCGGCTCGCACGCGGTTCGCGGCGGGGCGGCTTTGGACGGGTCGCCCCGCCGTGCTATACCTGAGCGGCGAGCGCGAGCGCGAGCGCGAGGTCGTCGGGAAGGGGCGAACTGACCTCGACCGCTTCGCCGGTGACCGGATGGGGGAAGCCAAGCCGCGCCGCGTGCAGGAACTGGCGCGTGAGGCCGAAAGCGTCGCTGATTCCGTACTGGCGATCGCCGTACACCGGATGGCCGATGCTCTGCATGTGCACGCGGATCTGGTGGGTCCGGCCCGTGTCGAGGGTGACGCGGAGCAGGGTGGCCGAGGGGAGCGCGTCGACGATCTCGAAGTGTGTGCGCGCTGCTCGCGGCTCGTCGGAGTCGATCGACATCAGCATCCGGTGACGTCGGTCCCGGCCGATCGGCGCCTCGATCGTTCCCGAGCGCGCCGAGGGCGTACGCGCGACGAGCGCGAGGTACTCGCGCTTGAGCTGGCGAGCGACCAGGAGCGCTTTCAGCGCCCGGTGAACGTCGTCGCGCTTGGCCACCACGAGCAGCCCCGAGGTGTCGCGATCGAGCCGGTGGACGATGCCCGCCCGCCACGGCTCATCGCCGCCCGCTGCGCGTCCGGCCAGCGCCTGCGAGAGAGTCCCCGACCGATGCCCGCGCGCCGGATGGACGACCACACCGGCCGGCTTGTCGACGACGATCAGGTACTCGTCCTCGTAGGCCACGCCGAAGGGCACGTCGACAGTGGGCGCGTCGGCGACCTGATCTGCGTCATCGACGTCGATCACCTCGCCGGCCCGGACCTCATGGCTCTTGCGCCGCAGATGCCCGTCGACGCGCACGCGACCCTCGTCGATCAGACGCTGCGCGCGGGCGCGGGAGCCGAGCGGTTCGGCGAGGAACTGGTCGAGCCTCGTTCCGGATGCCGCCGCGGGGACCTCGATGCGGCTCGTCGCGGTCGTCGCTAGGTCAGCCATCGCCCGGCCGCGCGGAGCGGCGGCTCCCGACCTCGATGGTGATGAGGAGAGCGATAACGCCGAGGGTGATGGCCGTGTCGGCGACGTTGAAGGCCGGCCAGTGCGGAAGTTTGATGAAGTCGGTAACCGCCCCCTCGCGCACCCGGTCGATGAGGTTCCCGATCGCCCCGCCGAGCAGGAGACCGGTAGGGAGCCACAGCCACCGCCGCCCGGGGTGCAACGCGAAGTAGCCGACGAGGCCCGCGAGGGCTGCCAGCGTGATCACGAGGACGATCGTCCCGCCGCCCGAGAACAGGCTGAAGGCGACGCCGGTGTTGCGGACATCGACGAGCTTGATGCCCGGGATCACCTTGTGCACATCGCCGACAGCAATCCCCGACTCGACCGCGTGCTTGGTCACCTGGTCGACGATGAGGACGACCGCGAGCACGGCCGCGGCCCGCGCGCAGCCGACGACGCGGCTCGGGGTCGAGCGGTCGGTTCGGGTGGCGACGGCCATCCGGCAAGCGTACGCGGGCGACGTCGTCAGCCGTGGATCGCGCTCACGAGGAGCGACCGCACGAAGTACAGGACGATGATCGCCAGCATCGGGCTCAGGTCGATGGCACCGATCGGCGGGATGAACCTCCGGAAGACTCGAAGGTAGGGCTCGGAGACGTCGCGCAAGAATCCGAGGATGGCGTCCGTGACGCGTGAGTACGGCGGCCGTACCCCGAGCGAGAACATGATGTTCAGGAGGATGTAGATGAAGAGAATCACGATGTAGACCGTGAACAGCCCCGAGACGTAGTTGGCGATGTCGACGCGCGCGGTGGCGGCGATTGGGATCATCGGTTGGCCCCCTGGCCCGGCGAGTCTTCGGCGACCTCGATGACCGCGTCGATCGCGTCCTGGAACGCAGCCCGGACGCCGGCGCGTTCGAGCGCGGCGAGGCCACGGGCCGTCGAGCCGCCGGGCGAGGTCACCTCGCGCCTCACCGCGAGGGTGTCGTAGCCGCGGACGGCGAGCAGTTCCGCCGTACCGGCCATCGTCTCGGTCACCAGCTCGGCGGCGAGCTGGGGGCGCAGGCCGTGGCGAACGGCGGCATCGACCTGCGACTCCGCCAGCAAGGCCTGGTAGGCGGGGCCCACCCCCATCACGGCCGTGGCGGCCGCGAAATATCGCTCCTCGAGGGCCACGACCCTGCCGAGGCGAGCGAACAGGGCGATGACTTCGGCTTCGAGCGCGGGGTCGACATCCCCGGCGGGGACGTAGCACACGACCCCGCGCCGCACCTCGACGGCGGTGTTGGGCATCATCCGGAATACCGGCGCGTCCGGGTAGGCGGCCTGCACGCGCCCGGTCGATGTGGCTCCGAGCACCGAGGCGACCGCCTTGGCGTCGCCGGCGATCTCGTGCGCGATAGGCTCGAGGCCGGCCGGCTTGTGGCACAGGACCACGAGGTCCGCTCGCTCCGCCACCTCGACGTTGGTGGCGAACGCCTCGCCCCCGAGTTCCTCGACTAGCTGTGCCGCGCGGCCCGAGCCATTGTCCGAGCACAGAACCGGGGCGCCCCACCCTCGGGCGAGAGCTCGAGCCATGTTGCCGGATCCGATGAGACCGACTCGCATGAGATGAAATCTAGCGGGAGGCCGGGTTGTGACCCCCGGGGAGCGCTAGCTCTGGTTGAAGAAGCCCTTCTCGAGCAGCCGCGCCTGCTCCTCGGCAGACACCTCGACGTTGCGCGGAGTGAGGAGGAAGGTCTTGTCCGCTATGCGCTGCATGCCACCGTCGAGGGCGTAGGTCAGCCCGCTGGAGAAGTCGATCAGGCGCTTTGACAGGTCGGTGTCGATGCCCTGGAGGTTGAGGATCACGGGGATCGAGTCCTTGAACTTGTCGGCGACGTCCTGAGCGTCGTTGAAGCTCTTCGGGATCACGAGATGCACGCGCACTTCTCCTCCGCCGCGCGGCGCACGGCTTCCGCTTCCGTTGCTCACCGGCCGCAGCACGTTGGTGCGCCGCTCCACTCCCGGATCGTCGGCGAAGATGTCGTCGATCTCGTCGCGTCGCCGGCGCGCGCTCAGCCGGCGCACGTTCGGTCGCTCGCGGTAGCGATCCTCGAGCTGGGTCTCGGGCTCGGCGTAGGGCTCGGGCTCTGGCTCGTCATCGTACGTGTCGTCCTCGGCGAGTCCGAAGTAGACCATCGTTCGATGCCAGGTGTCGCGGAAAGCCATATCGCTGGGGAGTTCGGGGGAGGTGCCTATTTCCCTTCCGCCGATTATGGCGCGCCAGATGTATATAGGCACGTACCGAGGCGCACGATCGTCGCACCTTCCTCGACCGCGACCACGTAATCCTGGCTCGTGCCCATCGAGAGCTGGGGCAGGCCGTGCCCGTCGGCGAGCTCACGCAGGGCCGCGAAGTGCGCCCGGTTGTCCTCCGGCGAGCGAGCGAGCGGAGGCATCGTCATCAGGCCGACGACGGTCACGGGGGAGCGTTCCAGGAACGCGAGGAGCTCGTCCGGCGCGACGCCGCTTTTGCCCGTCTCCCCCGCGACGTTCACCTCGACGAAGACCTCGGTGCCCGGCGGGGCGTGTTTGGCGAGCTGCGCCAGCACCGAATCGCTGGCCACCGAGTGGATGTACCGCACGTGGGGCAGGATCTGCTTGACCTTGCGGCTCTGAAGCTGGCCGATGAAGTCCCACGTGAAGCGCCCCGGGTGCGAACCGGCCTTGTGCTCGAGCTCCTGCGCACGGTTCTCGCCGACGAGCTCGATTCCGGCCTCGGCGAGGACGGCGAGCTCGTCGGCCGGGATGTACTTGACCGCGGCTAGCACCTCCACCTCATCCGCCGCGCGCCCGGCGACCGCCGCGGCGCGGGCGATCTCGTCGCGAGCGCGGTCGAGATTCGCGCGCACCGTGGCGGCGTCGAGCCCCTCGAAGATCAGGCCAGCCACGCCAGCCCCGCTTGGCGACCGGTCACGCCGCGGTCGCGACGGTGGGAGAAGAAGAGCGACGGATCGGAGCAGATCGTGCACAGACCGACGTCGTGGACCAGTTGCACGCCGGCGCGGTCGAGCTCGCACACGGCGATCGCCTTGAGGTCGAGGTTGTTGCCGCGCCGCACCGCGGTGCCGTGCGCCGAGAACAAGGCATGGACCTCCTCGCCGACCTCGTAGCAGCACCCCCCCGCCCCGGGGCCGATCGCGGCGCTCAAGGGCCCGCGGACGCCCAGCTCTCGCAGCCGCCCGACGCCCTCCCCCACAATTCCTCCCGCGAGCCCGCGCCAGCCCGCGTGGATCATCGCCACCGCTCCCTCGCCCGCGAGCGCGATGGGCAGGCAGTCGGCGACCATGACCGTCGCCGCCACCCCTCGGGTCACTGTCGCTTGGCCGTCCGCCTGCTCGGGAGTGTCCGAGCGCGGCGGAGCGCCGTTCGCCACCGCCACGCGGGTGCCGTGAACCTGATGCCCCCACGCGAGCGTGACCCCGAAGCCGTCCTGGACCGCGCGCCGGTTCGCGAGCACGTCAGCGGGCTGGGTCTCCGTCGTGGCGCCCATATTGAGGCTGGCGTACGGGCCGGTCGACGAACCGCCGCGGCGGGTCGTGAACACCGCGCGCGCGCCGTCCAGGTCGACCGCGATGTGGTCGCCCGAGAGGCGGAAGGGCGTCCGCAGATCGACGAGTGGGTCCATGCCGAGCATGATGCCATCGGCGCCAGCGCGGCCCGAGGAGACGTGGGTGACGTTAGCGTCGAATACCGACCTTAACGTCACACACCCCCAGCCGGCGCCTACGAAAAGCTTCGCAGGAACGCCACGTCGGCCCGGCGACTGCGCGTGATCTGCTGCTCGGCGATCCCAAGCTCCTCGGCGACTCCGCGGCGTACCTTGAGCACGCCAGTGGATGATCCGTTGGCCACTAGGTACCAGTAGTTCGCGCCGAGGCGGAACGGCTTACCGAGCTTGAGGCGCTTCCGGGCCGCCGCGACGGTCGCCCCGGGGCTCACGCCTCGCAGCGAGTAATAGGTGTTGGCGGTCGAGACCCATACGACTCGACCCGCGAGAGCCGCGCGCCGGGCGCGAGGGATCGACTTCAGCAGCTTCGGAGACGCGTAGCCGACCCGCACGCCGATCGGGGTCAGGCAGAAGAAGTCCTCGTACTTGGCATAGCGGTGAGAGCTGCTGCGGTACGCCTTGCGCGCCTGAGCCCGGGTGATGCCGAGGTGGACGAGTCCGAGCGCGTCGCCGCTGAGCGTGCCGGTCGCCAGAGGGCAGCCGTGGGCGGCCGACACGGGCAGTGGGGCGAGGGAGTTGCCGGCACCGATAGATCCGCAACCGTTGACGGGAGGGACCCCGAGGAACCGGGCCTCGAGGAAGCCGAGCGCGGTCGCCTCGAAGGGGATCGAGGCCTCGGTGTGGTCGAGGCCGTTGTACTGGCTGAAGGTCACCGGCACGCCCTCCTGGCAGTACTGGTGGGCGAGCGCTTGGACGTCGGCGGCGACCATGACGCCGTCGCCGGTGCCGTCCCGGTTGCCCACCGCGATCATCAGCGGCCCCGCCGGGTGCGTGGGAGCGGTGCCCATGGTCAGCTCGTTCATGAGCTTGGCGAACAGCGGTATCGCCAGCGGATTCTGGTACTTCGGCCCCAGCAACTTCTGGATCGTCAAGCCCGGGTAGGCGCCGAGGAAGTTGTTGATGCACTCGCCGGCGACCTGGCCGGTGACAGTCTCGCCGTAGGGAGATAGGTATGTGTCGAGGTTGAACCCGAACGCGCGCGAGAGCGCGACGAGGACGGCGGGGATCACGCCCGACCAGCTGGGACTGCCGTTGACGTAGTTCAGGTTGTGCGCGAAGTCGACCGGGATGCCGCCCTCGGCGACGCCGACGAAGTGCAGGGCGGGGGCGTAGGCCGGGGCCAGCTCGCTCGCCCATTCCGTCGCGATCGACCCGCCCGAGTACCCGACCATGGCGACCGGCGTGGAGCTGGGAGCTCCGAGGTCGTTCTCGGTGGCGCGGATCCCGTCGAGGGTGCCGTAGCCCGACTCCTGACCGGCAGCCCACTCGAGCTTCGTCCCTTCGTAGTCGGAGACGTCGACGGTGAACCCCGCCGCCAGATAGCCCTCGATGATCGTGGCCTCCTCCTGGGCGGTGCTGTAGCTCGAGTTTCCGCCGGCCAGGGTGTAGGACGGGTCGCATTCCGAACCGAGCCCGTCGTAGGCGGTCTGGTAGGCGACGATCTTCGTGCCGAGCGCCGCGATCAGCGGCTTGATGATCGTGGTCACGGTGACCGTGGGCTGCGCGAGCTCGCCGCTCGTCCGGTATAGGACCTGGTCGGCGTTGAATAGGCTCGGACTGCCGGAGATCGCCACCTGGATCGTCCGCGTCTTCAGCACCGTGCCGGGCGCGATCTGGGCCAGCGGGGTGGAGCCCGAGTACGTGTAGAAGGGGTCGCTCGAGGGCAGGGCGGGAGCCACCGCCCGCGCCGACGAGGCCGCGCCGATCGCTGCCAAGGCGGTCAGGACGAGCAGCGCGAGCAGGCGGCGAGGGCGACTTGCATTCCCTCGGTTGTCGATAGCAGCGCCGCGCATCCCACGTCCCCCTCAGAACTGGCAGGGACCGATCCTACCCACCATGGGCCGGGGATGACACCGATGGGCGTAACGGCGGTGTAACCCCTTCCGGCCGGCTGCCGGGAGCGACCGGGCCGCCAGTCATCCCGGAGAGCCGGAGGCTCGCGATGCTCGCATTCGCGCAATGCGTGCGCAAGCACGGCGTGAACATTCCGGACCCCACGTTCGGCGGCCCCGACCCCGGCCCCGGCGCCGGCGCCGTTGGCGAATGTAGCGTCGCCATCCCCCAGTCCCCGGTGTTTCAGAGCGCCGCCAAGGCCTGCGGCCGCCCCGTGGGTCCGCGGATCGTCGCGGGGCCGCTCGTCACGCGGAGCCGCCACCCTTGAGCACGGGCAGCCGCACCGCGCCCGACGCGACCGCCCGCAGCTCGCAAAGCGACGGGCCGTAAGCGCTCGGGGCCGGCTCGGGCGTCCGTCTCGCGCCCCAGTTGCATGCCGTTAGAACCAACCAGTCGCCAACCCCCGCAGAACGGCCCGCGACTGGCGCGAGACGTGACGTCCGATGCCGAGCGATATCGTGGCGTCCGATGCCGAGAGTTGACACGACCTGCTCGCGTTCTCGCGCGCGGGGCGCAGCGGACGACCACACGAGCTCGTCGACGCCTCCGAGCTCGTCGAGCGGGCGCGCACCTCGCTGTCGGAGTCGGTCGCCGCGGCGGGCGCCACGGTGACCGTCGCCGAGCTGCCGACGGTTCGCGCCGACCGCGGGCTGCTCGTGTCCGTCTTCCAGAACCTGATCGCCAACGCGCTCAAGTTCCACGGCCCGCAAACTCCCGAGATCCGCATCGACGCGCACGCTGCCGAAGGTCACTGGGCGTTCAGCTGCGCCGACAACGGCATCGGGATTGGACCCCGAGTACGCTGAGCGCATCTTCCTCATCTTCCAGCGCCTGCACAGCAACGAGTCCTATCCCGGCACCGGCATCGGGCTCGCCTTGCGCCGCAAGATCATCGAGTACCGCGGCGGGCGCATCTGCCTCGACACCGCCTACGACGGCGGCGCCCGCATGCGGTTCACCCTGCCGATGGCGAACGAGGCGGCGACGTGAACGCCGATCTGATCGAGATCCTCCTCGCCGAGGACGACCCCGGCGACGTCCTGCACGAGCCCGCCACCGGGCAAACGTCCGCCGTCGGCGGTTCAATGGCGCCCGTGCGTCCTCATCATTCGACCTGAAGGAGTTCCCTTGGCGCTAACCCAGACCCAACTCGCGGCGGCGGTCGCCGACCGCGCCGAGATAAGCAAGGCGGAGGCCAAGCGGGTGCTCGATGCGCTCGACGAAATCATCCTCGAGGAGCTCGGGAACGCGCAGAAGGTGCGCGTGGGCGGTCTCGTTCAGCTAACCGTCCGCGTCAAGCCCGCGCAAAAGGCACGCAAGGGGCGAAACCCGGCCACCGGCGACGAGATCACCATCGCCGCCAAGCCCGCGAGCGTCGACCTGCGCGCGCGCCCGCTCGCCAAGGCCAAGGCTGCGCTGCCGTCGGTCCAGAAGGCCCGCCGGCGCCTCGCCGCCTGATCGCCTGTCGAAGGCGTCGTCGCCGATGTTCAGGCCGGTGTGGGCCTGCGGTAGCGGCTGCCCGTCGTAGATGCCGTTCCCTCCGCCGAGAGCCTGGGTGAGGAACATCCGCTGGTGGCGCTTGAGCGCGTCCTTGTCGATCCCGTTGAAGTAGCCCTTGAGCTCGTCATCGGCCCACAGCCGCCTGTAGAAGTCGTCCACGGCGAGCGTAAGCCCGGCGAGCTCCTTCCGCGTCTGGCACTCGCACGGGCACAGGTAGGTGAGCTCGTCCTTGAGGCCGCCGGTGGCGGCGCCGACGATCGCGATCACGCTCGTCCGGCACGAGCCGCAGCCCGTTCCCGCCCGGGTGCGCGCCATCACCTCGCGGGGCGTGGCGCAGCCACCCTCGGTGACGGCGGCGGCTGAGCTCGCCTTTGCAGACGGTGTTGCAGTTGCAGACCTGGGCGTGGTCGGGGAGGTCCTCGGACCGAGCGCTGCCGCCGCGGCGAGCCGGTCCAGGGGATCGGGCACGGGCTTGGCGCCCTCCGCGGCGCCGATGGGCACGAGATCGATTCCCGCCACCTTGAGCTTGGCCGACGGCACCGACCCCAGATAGGGATCACCGTCGCGGTCGAGCAGGGGCGATGTGCCGCGCGAGGAAGGCGAGCGACGCGGGCGCCTGGCTGGCGAAGAATGAGCCGTCGTGGCAACCCTGGGTGATCTCGACGATCGCCGAGGCGGGCAGGGTCCGAGCCAGCGCCGCGACCCCGGGGTGGAACGGGTCATCGATTCCCGAGGCTATGCGCACCGGCATGCGGGCGAGCGCCGACGCGTGGGTGACGACGTCAGCGCGAGCGAAGGCGCCGGCCGATGCGTAGGCGCCGGCGTTGGCGTCTCGGGCGTCGGCGTAGCTGGTCCAGATCGCCGGGCTGATGGCGGCGACGGCGCTGATCAGGTGCGGGTGCTTCTCGGCGAGGAGGACCGCGCCGTAGCCGCCCATCGAGATCCCCGTGGCGCCGATGCTTCGCGGCGCGCGCCCGAGCCCCAGCCGCCGGCACAGCGGGATCAGCTCGTCGACGATCATCGCCATCGGGTCGTCGCCCGGGTGGCGATTCCAGTAAAGGCCACCGCCGTCGGCCGCCACGAGCGCCGTCGGCACCGGCCGCCGTCGGCCCGTTCTGCCCGCGAGCGCTCGGGCGAGGGTGAGTCCGCCGAAGGTTGAGGTGTGGTTGCCGCCGAAAGCGTGGAGGACGACGCCGAGCGGCAGCTTGCTTCCCGGCGGATGGCCGGGCGGATAGGCGATCGTGTACCCGACCGTCCTGTTGCGTGCGCGGGAGTAGAACGTTCCCGAGATCGACCGTCCCACGGGTGAGAAGGTCTCGGCCGGGATCGTCACCGAGCAGGCCCCATCGAGCACATCGAGGGTGTACTGGCCCGGAAGCACGCCGTGCGCGATGAGATCCAGGACCACGGCCATTCCGCCGGCCGCGACGCCGAGCCCACAGGCGAGGGCGGTCCGGCGGGTCAACACGGGCGGCGGTGCGTCACCGGGCGCCATCGCCGTGACGCTACGGCTCGGCCCGGCACGCCGGGCTCGCGGTGAGCGCTCGCCGGACCGCCCGGAACGCGAGCACGAGGGCGCCGGTCATGGCGGCCACTCCAACGCTGTCGATCGCTCCGACGCGGAACAGCCCCCGGGGCGAGGGACCGCCGGAGATGACCCAGCTTCCGGCACCGGCCAGGAACGCGGCCATGGCAACGGCGGCGGCGGTCCCGAGCCAGCATTCGTAGCTCAGCACCCGCGGCGAGAGCCGCACCCGACGCAGCGTCTTGGCCACGCCAACGGCAGTGGCCAAGAGCGCGACCGGACAGGCGACCATCCACCCCACCTCGAGCGCCGGGAACGACGAGAGCGCCCCGGGATGGGCCCAGTACGACGTGACCCAGAGCGTGGCCGCCCAGCAGAACCGGCCGACAGCGCCCGGCACGAGCCCACGCTCGGCCCATTGATGCCCACCGGTGCCCGGCCAACCATGACCGAAGTGGAGACTGCCGAGGGCAAACACCGCGGCCCCCGCGACCGCGAGCATGAGCGGCTTCCGCAGTCCTCGGGCTTCTCGACGCACGATGACGGCGCCGAGCGTCCACGCGA
Organism: Actinomycetota bacterium; assembly: GCA_030948875.1. GTDB lineage: Bacteria > Actinomycetota > Thermoleophilia > Solirubrobacterales > Solirubrobacteraceae > Palsa-465. Next base: position 5,013 of record JALYZL010000646.1, on the reverse strand, counting down.
TCGGGAGCGCCGCCAGCAGCGCGAGGACGGCGAGGCCGAGGACCGCCGCCGACATGACGAGCATCGCGACCCTGGTCGCGGGGGCGTCCGGTGCCGACCACTGCCACCCGATCGTCAGCTGCGACCAGAGCGCGATCCCGAGCGTGAGGAACGCGGCCAAGGCACCACAGAGCGACGCCAGGCCAGCGCGCATCTGCTGCTGGGGCGAGAGCGCCTGCCCAGTCAGGCCCGCGGCGGTGACGCGCGCCAGCGCGCCGCTACGAATCACGTCAGCCGTACGGATCCATGATCGTGGGCGCTCTGAGATGTCGTCGATCAGCAGTTCGGTGAACTCGTCGCCATAGCGCGAGCGCCACTGACGCGGGTAGCAGCGCACCAGGCGCTCGGCACGCCGCGCCGCCGACCGCCGGGCGTGGCTCATGCGAGCTCCGACCGGCCGGCGAGGCGCCGAAGTCCCACATCGGCGACGCGGCGCTGGGCGTCGAGGTGCGGCCGCAGCACCAAGGCCCCCGTGGCCGTCAACCGGTACGGGCGGCGCCGATCGTGGCTCTCCACCGGCTCGATCAGACCTTGGCGCTCCAGACGCGAGAGGGCCTCATAGAGGGTGCCGGGAGCGAGGCGCACGCCGGCGAAGCCTTCGATGTCCTTAGTCAGGGCATAGCCGTGCTTCGTCCCGTCGGCCAGGCTCGAGAGGATGAGCGTCGCGGGACCTGCGTAGCGGCCGAAGGTCGCGAGCAGTTCGGGCTCGCTGGCCCGGCTATCAATGCTCGTTCCTCGGGTGGCCATCGGCTGCCAGTATATCGGATGACGATCTATCGTCAACCGAGTGTCCCGTGCGTGCGAGATAATCGCTGTCGGACGTAGGTAGGTCGGCGTCGAGAATGGCGGTGCTGCGGTGGATGAGTTCGAACGTCTAGATCGTCTGCTCCGCCAGCTCGGCCGGGTGCTCGACGCACCCGGTGACGGCGGTGGCGGCTCGGCCGAGATGAGCTGGCAGAAGCTCGATCTGATGTGCAACTCGATGGGGCCGGACGCCCTCGGGGTCTTGCTGCGCCGGCAGGGCATGGACCGGGTCACCACCGAAGAGGCGCTCGGGGTGCTGGAGAATCGGCGCCGGCTGATGCCGTGAGGTCCGGCGCCGGGCGGGGTCTTGCGACGTCGGAGCCGCCAGGTTGCGCCGCCGTCACCCGGTGGCGACGATCACCGACCGGGGCCCGACCGTGATCGAGGCGCCGGCCTCGAGCGGCGCGCCGGGGGCGGGGGCTCCGTCTTCCTGCGTGGTGTCAAGGGTCACCGTCCACGCACCCGCGGGCGCGCTTGGCACCGTGAACGGGAGCGGCCCCCAGTAGGCGTTGAACATGACGAGGACGGACGGCGCCGGCGGGGCGTCGGCGAAGACGACGGCGAAGCTGTGGCCCTCGCGGTTGTCCCAGTCCGGGCCGGTCACCGTCGCGCCGTCGGGATCGAACCAGCCCAGACCGGTGTCGGGCACCGGTTCGCCTGGTTGTGCCGAGCCGGGCTCGGGGAAGCGCGGCGCCCGAAGTGTGCCCGTCCGGGCCCGCAATGAGATCAGGTTGCGAACGACCGTGGTCAGGTCATCGGTTGACGGGTCGGCGGTCCAGTCCACCCAGCTGACGGCATTGTCCTGGCAATAGGCATTGTTGTTGCCCTGCTGGGTGCGGCCGCGCTCGTCGCCGGCGAGAAGCATGGGCACGCCGCGAGAGACGAGCAGCGTGGCGAGGAGATTGCGCTGCTGGCGGCGGCGCAGAGCGGCGATCTGCGGGTCGGCCGTCGGCCCGTCGTCGGCCGGCCCCGAGCCACAGTTCCAGGACCGGTTGTCATCGGTCCCGTCCTCGTTGTTGGCCTGGTTCGCTTCGTTGTGTCTCACGTCGTAGGACACGAGGTCGTTCAAGGTGAACCCGTCATGGCAGGTGATGAAGTTGATTGACGCGGTGGGCTGACGTCGGAGGCTGTACCGGCGCGCATTCTGCGCGTACATGTCAGGGCTCCCGGCCAGGCGGGCGCCGACCCAGCGCGGGCTCGGCGTCTGGGTACGCCAGTAGTCGCGCACGGTGTCGCGGTATTGGCCGTTCCACTCAGACCAGCGAGGCGGGAATCGCCCCTGCTCGTTGCCGGCGGCGGTCCACGGCTCGGCGATCAGCTTGGCCCGGGCCAGGGTGGGATCCTGGAGGACGAGATCGAAGAAGGCGGCGTTCTCATCCCAGCCCGGATCGGCGTCGGCCGCGGTCCCGGGCTCGTCGCTGCCGAGGACCGCGCCCAGGTCGAAGCGGAACCCGTCGACGTGCATCTCCTCGACCCAGTAGCGCAGGGAGTCCACGATCAGCCGCCTCACCGTGGGGCTGGCGGCGTTGATCGTGTTGCCGCACCCGGTGAGGTTGTCATAGGACTGGAGCTGGCCGGGGACGAGCTGGTAGTACGCCGCGTTGTCGATGCCGCGGAAGGACAACGTCGGGCCCCGCTCGTCGCCCTCCGCCGTGTGATTGAAGACGACGTCGAGGATGACCTCGATGCCGGCGTCGTGCAGCGCCTTGACCATGGCCTTGAACTCGTCGACTTCGCTCCCGGGCGGCGAGCCGGCCCGCCGCGCCGACGAGTACGCGCTGTGCAGGGCGAAGAAGCCGATCGTGTCGTAGCCCCAGTAGTTGGTGAGTCCCTCACCGGCGAGGACCCCGTTGGTGAGCGACTGGTGGACGGGGAGCAGCTCCACCGCGGTGACGCCGAGATCCTGCAGGTAGGTGATGATCGCCGTGTGCGCCAAGCCGGCGTAAGTTCCGCGATCGGCGCCGGGCACGGCGGGATGGCCCGCCGTGAAGCCCTTGACGTGGAGCTCGTAGATCACGCTGTCTGCCAGTGCATGCCCTGGAGCCGACTCGCTGCCCCAGTCGAACGAGCCCTCCACGACTACCGATCGGGGCGCGTCGGGCGCGGAGTCGGTGCCGTCGGGCGCGTCCGATCGCCCACCGCTCCACGTTGGCTTCCATGCCAGGTTGCCCGTGACCGAGCGCCCGTAGGGATCGAGCAGCAGCTTGCTCGGGTTGCAGCGCGCTCCGGCGGGTGGTGCGTAGGGGCCCGTTACCCGAAACCCGTACTCCTGCCCCGCACCGATCCCGGGAATGAACCCATGCCAGATGTCGCTGTCGGCCAGGGTCAGCGCATGCCGGCTCTCGGTGCCGGCGGCATCGAAGGTCGAGAACGAGACCCCGTCGGCGACGCTCGAGTAGATCGCCACGTTGACACCGCCGTCCACCACGCTCACTCCAAGCGGGTGAGGGAAGCTCCGTTCGCCCGAGGGGGTCATGTGATCGCCGTGGTCAGGGCGGCCAGTCTAGCTAGAGGCGAGAGGTGAAGCCGAGGATCAGCTGCGCTGTCTCGAACGGGATGTCGAGCGGAGGGCAATGGCCCAATGCCGTCGAGCTCGACCCAATCGGCGTGCGGCAGCCACTGCTCGCGGAAACGGGCGGCGGCCGACGGGCAGGGGAGAAGTGGGGCGGCGGTTCCCCAGACGATGCGCACCGGGCACGTGATCCGTTCAGCGTCAAGGCGCCAGCCGGCCGTCCCCTCGCGGAGACCGTGATCGATCAGGGCTGGCGCCGCGTGGCAACTCGCGACGCCGAGTGGCTGGTGAACGAGCACGTCTCTGCGTGACTCGTCGTCTTGCGCCCAGCCTCCGGCCGGCGCGAGCGCCACGACGGTCCGCGCCCGACCGCGGGCGGCAAGCTGAAGGGCGAGAAAGCCTCCAGCGAGTTACCGACGATGTGTGCCGTCTCGAACCCCGCCCGATCCATCGCTCGCTCGACCGGATCGACGAGCAGGTCAGTGCCGATCTCCCAACTACGGACGGGCCGCCTGCATGCCCGGCCAGCGTTGGTGCGAGTCAGACTGCTCTATGCGCTGGTGGGACCTACGCGGTCCCGCCCCGCCAACCCCGCGACTCACCCCCACATGACGAGGAGTACCAGATTTTCTGACGCCACGTCCGACCAAATTCATCGCAAGCCTCGACGACGAGCTAGCCCTCGTGCGCGCAACCCCGACTCGAATCGTGCGCCGGGACCTAGTGGCAACCCATGCTCCCGACCCGGTGCCCGAACCCGTTCGGCCGGTCACGCGCTCGGGCGGCCGTGCGGTGGCGAAGCTGCTGGGCGCGGTTTGCTGCTCACCCCGTCGATATTCGCCTACAAGCCAGTGCCGCCGCTCGACCCCGGCGAGCCGCCCGCCGTGGCGTACCCGAGCTGCGGCATTGCCACTCTCTGGAGCGAGCCGCCGCAACCCGAGCCGGCCGCCGTCGCAGATCTGCTCGGGCGGCCGCGAGCCGCCTCCTACGAATGCTCTCTGATGTCCGAGGGAACGATCTCGAGCGGGAGTGCCTTGGGTCCGTCGGGGTAGAGCCAGTAAAAGTCTTCTGAAGTCATCTCGAGCGTGTTCGCGGGCTCGGGTGGCGCCCCGACGACGAGCCATAGCTGGTCGGCTTCTGTGTCGTTGAACACCTGCCGGACCTCCTCGGGTTCGACGAGGAGGCTGCCGAGGGGGTCGAGCGTGTGGAGATCTTGGCCGATCCGAATGCGACCGACGCCTTCGAGCAGGACGTAGAGCTCGGTTGTCGTTCGGTGTCTGTGCCGGGTTGACGCCTGTCCTGGGTGCAGGCGCCACAGCCGCGCCCCGAGCGTGCGCGCCTCGAGCTGCTTGGCGAGATCGGTGTTGAGCACACCCATCTGGTTCGATGGACGCCAGAAAGCCTGCTGGGCCGGGAGAGTCCGATAGCTCATCCGCTCTCGCGTCCCTTTCGTCGCTGGCGATACGACTTGGTGCGGGTGCGATTGCCGCACCCCTCACTCGAGCACCAGCGTCGCTGGCCCGGACGCGACGCGTCGACGAACAGCAGCGCACAGTCGGGAGCGCTGCACTCACGGATGCGTCCGGCGAGTGGCCCGCTCAAGAGGTCGACCGCGTCCCGAGCGATGGTGGCGAGCGTCGCCTCGACCGGTCGAGGCG
>JALYZL010000057.1 GCA_030948875.1 Actinomycetota bacterium | reverse complement strand
CGTGGGCGATGTCGAGAGCATCGAGGATCTCTGCCTCGGGGATCTCGTTGGCGCCTGCCTCGACCATGAGGATCGCTTCCTCCGAGCCGGCGACGATGAGATCGAGGTCGGTGTTCTCGGTCAGCAGCTCCTCGTCGGGATTGACGACGAAGTTCCCGTCGATCTTGCCGATGCGCACCGCGCCGACCGGAGCGGGGAACGGGATGTTGGACACCATCAGTGCGGCGGAGGCGCCGTTCATCGCGAGCATGTCGTAGGGGTTGACATGGTCGACCGACATCGGCAGGGCGACGAGCTGCGTCTCGTACCGCCAGCCCTTGGGGAACAGGGGACGGATGGGACGATCGATCAGGCGCGCTGTGAGCGTCGCCTTCTCCCCCGCGCGTCCCTCGCGCTTAAAGAACGACCCGGGAATCTTCCCGGCCGCGTACATGCGCTCCTCGACATCAACAGTCAGGGGGAGGAAATCCACATCGCGGAGGTTCCCCGCGGTGGCAGTACAAAGAACCATCGTGTCGCCCGCACGGACGACGACGGCGCCGGAGGCCTGCTTGGCCAGCTTGCCGGTCTCGAAGGAGATCTCTTTGCCAGCGATCTCGACGGAGACCCGCGTCTCGGCGTCAGACATATTCAGTTTCCCTTCTCTCTCCGCCCTTCGGTCGGCGGAGTGCTTCTCGTTTCTCTTTTGTCCGAACACCCTGGATGGTAGCGGGCTCGGCGGCTGCCGTGCCCGGTGCTACCGCGGTGCGGTGCCCCGAGGGTGTTCCGGATGAACCCTTAAGGATTCATGGACGAATCCCGCATTCTCATGGACGAATGCCGCGCTCCAGCTCGACGAGTGCGCTCTCGGCAACCTTTCCCGGGTGGAGCACGCCGCCGGACCACAGCGTCGGAGTCGTCACCACCCCGGCGCGAATCCCCGACTCGAAGTCGCGCCGCACACGGGCGATGACCTGCTCGCTGCGGCGGTCGGAGTCGAACCTGGCGAGGTCGAGCCCGACCTCGCTCGCGCGCTGCCACAGGTGGGGATCCTCGAGCCTCCCCTGGTCGTCGAAGAGCAGGTCGTGCATCTCCCAGAACCTCCCCTGGAGCCCGGCCGCCTCCGCCGCGCAGGCCGCCGGCCAGGCGCGCGGATGACTCGAGCGCACGGGAAAGTGACGGAACACCCGCCGCAGCGACCTGGCCGCGAGCTTCGCGCTCAGCGCCGCACAGTAAGGACACTCGAAGTCTGCGTACTCGATGACGAGCGCGAAGTCTGCCGGTCCACGGACGTGGTCATCCTCAGCGAGCGGCGGGACCGGGGCCGAGCTCAGCTCGGTCATCGGGGCGCTCGTGCGCCGTTAGCCGGCGAGGGCGTCGAAGATCAGGTTCGCGCCGGGCAGGTCCCCGGGCGAGTCGGCCTGGTAGCTCCACTTGACCACCCCGTCGGGGCCGACGATCACGAGCGCGCGCTGGGGGAAGCCCCCGGGGTGGTAGACGCCGAAGGCCCGGCACGTCTCGCCCTTGGGCTCGAAGTCCGAGAGCTGCTCGATCGAGACGCCGAGCTGCTCGCGAAACGCGGTCTGCGACCACGTCGCATCGCACGAAACGCCGTACAGGGTCGCGCCCCGCGAGGCGAGCTCCTCGCGAACCTCGTGATAGAGGTTGAGCTGACCGGTGCACACGGGACTGAAGGCAAACGGATAGAACACCAGCACCGACGTCTGGCCGGCGAGATCCTCGCGCGTGAAGGGGTCCCCGTCGGCGCGGGCCAGGGTGAACTCCGGCGCGGGTGTCCCGGGCTCGATCACGCGGTGCTCCGCTACTTGCGAAGGCCGAGCTCGCGCACGAGCTCGCGGTAGCGCTCGAGGTTCGAGCGCTGCAGGTAATTGAGGAAGCGCCGCCGCCGCCCCACGAGCATGAGTAGTCCACGACGCGAGTGGTGATCCTTCTTGTGCGTGCGCAGGTGCTCGGTGAGCTCGTTGATCCGGTCGGTGAGCATGGCGATCTGAACCTCGGTAGCGCCGGTGTCTTCCGGCCCGTGGCCAAACTTGTCGATCAGCTCGCGCTTACGTTCTGCAGTCAGAGGCATGCGGCCGGTGAGGCTAGCAGGTCGGGGTGGGGCGCCCGTCCGGCGGCCCCCCCAACCCTCGAGCTTCGGCGAGGGCTCGGGCCGCGAGGCGGGGCGCGAGGCGGGGCGCGAGGCGGCCTGACGGCTGGTGTTGTGATGAAAAAGAGTGCACCCTGCACACTTTTTCAGCACGGGTCAGCCGTGCCCCGCGCACACACTTCCCGTGTCGCCTCCACATCCCGGTGCATCTGGTCGACCAGCGCCTCCACCGAGTCGAAGCGCCGCTCGCCGCGCAGGCGCTGGAGGAACTCGATCCGGAGGTTCTGGCCGTAGAGGTCGACCTCGCGGTCGATCAGATAGGCCTCGATGAGCACCGCGCGACCAGTCCCGAACGTCGGGCGGACGCCGACGCTGACGGCGGCGCAGGCTCCGTCGGCGCGGGCCGCGTAGACGCCGTTGCCGGGGTACACGAGGGCCTGGTCGGGGACGATGTTGGCGGTCGAGAAGCCGAGCTCGCGGCCGCGGCGGTCGCCGGAGACAACCAGACCGCGGAGCTGAAAGGGAGCCCCCAGGAATCCGGCGGCGAGCTCGACCTCGCCGGCGAGCACGAGGCCGCGGATGTGGCTCGAGGACACCACCTCGTCCCCTACCTCGACCAGGGGGACGATTCTCGTCTCGAAGCGCGGATCGGCGGCGAGCAACCCCGGATCGCCGGCCGCGCCGTGTCCGAAGCGGAAGTTCTCGCCCACCGCCACGCGCTCGGCACCGAGCCGCTCGACGAGCACGCGGTCGATGAACTCGGCCGGAGTCTGCTCGGCGAAGCCGTGATCGAAGGGGATCACCACCAGCTCCTCGACGCCGAGCGCGGCGATCAGCTCGCTCTTGACGTCGAGGCTGGTGAGGAGCTTGGGCGCCGCCTCGGGGCGGATCACCTGCAGCGGGTGGGGCTCGAAGGTGAGCACGGTGTCGCTTCCCCTGATCACCTCGCGATGGCCGAGGTGGACCCCGTCGAACTCCCCCACGGCGACGCGACGCGGCCGCGGCTCCGTCTCATCGAGCATCATCGTCCGCATCGGCCCGCCAAAGTATTCAGGACGCGGGCCGCAGGCCGACGATCGGCTTCAGCGTCCCCGGCTCGCGGCCGGGCTCGGCGAGCGCGATCAGGCCGCCTGAGTCGGTCAAGCGCACGACCCCGTCGGCCGCGCCCGGCACCGCCACGCCGTGCCCGGCTTGAACCGCGTCCTCCTCCCCGAGCCGCCGCTCGGGCATGAACCCCGCCAGCGCCTCGTCCAGCCCGATCAACCGCTCTGGATCGGCATCGACCACGTCGAACGGCCCGATCGCGGTACGCCGGAGCTCGAGACAGTAGGCGTCGCCGAGGTCCGCGATCAGGCTCCGCACGTAGGTCCCCGACGAGCACTCGATGACGAATCCGCGCCGATCGCCCGAGCGCCACGTTTCCGCGAAGCGCGCCACCGAGACCTCGCGCTCGGCCAGCTCCACCGCCTCGCCGGCGCGGGCCAGGGCGTAGGCGCGCCGGCCGCCGACCTTGACGGCGGAGTAGGCGGGCGGTCGCTGGCGAAGGCGCCCCACCGGCAGATCAAGGTCGCCATCGGGGATCACCCCGGTAACGACGATCTCTCCCTCCGGATCCCCCGTGCTCGAGATGGCACCGAAGCGCGCCACCGTCTCATAGCGCTTCTCTAGCGCCATGAAGAAGCGCTGCGTGCGCGTCCCCCGGCCTACGAGCACGATGAGTAAGCCGGTGGCGAACGGGTCAAGGGTGCCGGCGTGACCGACCTTGACTCCCCGTCCCAGCCGCCGTCGCACCCCGGCGACAACGTCGTGGGAGGTGATCCCGGCGGGCTTGTCGCAGAGGAGGATCCCGTCCACTAGTGCACTACAGCTGCGCGGCGATCTCCCCGCGCAGGAAGCTCACGAGCTCCTCCCACGACAGCGCGGTGGAGAACCCGGCGGCGGCGCGATGGCCGCCTCCCCCCTGCGCGCGGGCGATGCGCGAGACGTCGACGCGATCGTCGCTCGAGCGCAGCGAGACCTTGCGGGGTCGCTCGTCGTCGGAGGACCCGATGCGGTCGCGCACGAGCGCGGCCACGGCCGTGCCCTCGACCGCTCGCAGGTGGTCGATAACCCCCTCGGAGTAGCTCTCCCCGGCGCCGGACTCGGTGAAGTCCTCGGTGGTCAGGTGCGAAAGGGTGAGGCGCCCGTCGTCGAAGCGCTCCACGCTCGCCAGCCCGCGCGCGAGCAGCGCGAGCTTGCCGTAGGGGACGCCCTCGTACACGCGCCGGTAGATCTCGTGGACGTCGACCCCGGCCTCGATCAGCTCGGCCGCCATCAGATGAGCGCGGACGCCGGTGTTCTCGTACATGAACCGGCCCGTGTCGGTGACCAGTCCGACGTAAAGGGCCTCGGCGATGGTGATGGTGAACTCGACTCCGAGCGCGTGCATGAGGTCCCAGACGATCTCGGCGGTGCACGAGGCCTTGGGCACTACATGGTTGATGGTCCCGAAGCGGGTGTTGTCGTGGTGGTGGTCGATGTTGAGGATCTTGGTGCCCGGATGCTCGAGCGCCTCGCCGGGACCTCGGTCGAGGTTGCCGCAGTCGAGGTACATGCTCGTGCGCTCGGCGAGGTCTTCGGGGGGCGAGGTCACGAGTCCCGGGAGCGAGAGGAAGCGGTACTCCTGGGGCAGCGGGAACTCACCGGCATCGATGAACATCACGCTGTTCTTGCCGAGCGCGGTGAGGATCTCCTGCATGGCGATGAGCGAGCCGAGGGCATCGCCGTCGGGGTTCTCGTGGGTGACGACGACGAACCGGTCCTCGCGCCGGATCTCGTCGAGCACCAGGTCGCGGCTCGAGCGATCACCGTTCTCAGTCATCGGGAAGCTCTTGCTCGAGCAGTTCGGTGATCCGCATCCCCCGATCGACCGATTCGTCGTAGGCGAAGGTCAGCGTCGGGGTGTGCTTGAGGGTCAGCTCGCGGGCGAGCAGGCGTTGCAGGAAACCGTGGGCCGAGCGCAGGCCGTGCATGCTGTCAGCCCGCGCCGCCTCGTCGCCGAGCACGCTGACGTACACGGTTGCGTGGCGGAGGTCAGGGCTGGTCTTGACGGCGGTCACGGTTACGAAACCAACACGCGGATCCTTGAGTTGAGTAGCGATCGCGTCGCTGAGGACCGCGCGTACGGTCTCATCAACGCGGCGCATCCGGGCGCTGCTCATCCTATCCGCGGGGATCGGTGATTGATTGAACAAATTTCGCTCACTGGCGGAGATCCTCCAGCGACGCGACGATCCGCTCGACGACCACTCCGTCGGGAAACCTGGCGTGCAGCCACCGCTCGACTTTGTCGGCGGCGGAGGAGAGGGTGACCAGCGATCCTCCGGTCAGCGCCGCCGTCAGCGTGCCGCGCTGCCACAGATCCTGGTGATCGGTCTCCGACACGGCGAGCCCGAAGCGCGTGCCCAACTGGGCCTTGACCGAGGAGAGATCCTTGCGCTTGCTCTTGAGGCTCTCGGCCTCGGGAAAGTGCAGATCGATCACGAGGACGGCCACGTAGCCGCTCGCTCCCACAGCGCTACCCCAGCTCGCGCTCCACCTGACGCGTGGCGTAGGTCTCGAGCACGTCACCCTCTTTGATGTCGGCGAAGTCCTTCAACACAATCCCGCACTCGAAGCCCGCCGCGACCTCGCGCACGTCCTCGTTGAAGCGCTTGAGGCTGGCGACCAGACCGTCGTAGACGACGGTTCCGTCGCGCACGAGACGCACCTTGGCGCCGCGGGTGATCTTGCCCTCGAGCACGTGGGAGCCGGCGATCGTCCCGACCCGGGAGGCCCTGAAGGTTTGGCGGACCTCGGCGCTGCCCACCGCGTCCTCGACCTGCTCGGGCTCGAGCATGCCCTGCATGGCGAGCCGCAGCTCGTCGATCGCCCGGTAGATCACCGCGTAGTTGCGGATCTCCACGCCCTCGCGCTCCGCGACCGAGCGTGCGTCCCCGACGGGGCGCACGTTGAAGGCGAGGATCACCGCGTCGGAGGCGGCGGCGAGCATCACGTCGGATTCGGTCACGGCGCCGACGGCGCGGCGGATCACGTTGACCGAGACCTCGTCCTGGGGGAGCTTGGCGATCTCGTCCTCGATCGCCTCGAGCGACCCGGCGACGTCGGCCTTGAGCACCAGGTTGAGCTCCTGGAGGCCGCGCTTGAAGATGTCCTCGAGCGAGATCTTCTTGCCGGCGCGGCGCGCGAGCGCCTCCGTCTTCAGGCGGGTCGCGCGGTCCCCGGCCAGCGACCGGGCGCGGCGCTCGTTGTCGACGACGCGGACGATCTCACCGGCCTCAGGTACGCCGTTGAAGCCGAGCACCTCGACCGGCTCGCCGGGGGAGGCGACGTCGACGCGATTGCCGAGGTAGTCGTGCATGGCGCGCACGCGACCCCAGTCGGCGCCGGCGACGAAGGCGTCGTAGACGTGGAGGGTGCCGCGCTGAATGAGGATGGTGACGACGGGCCCGCGACCCGGGTCGAGCTTGGACTCGATCACCGTGCCCGACGCCTCGACGCCGGCGTTGGCGCGCAGCTCTTCGACCTCGGCCATGACGAGGATCGTCTCGAGCAGGTTGTCGAGGCCCTCCTTGGTCTTCGCCGAGACGTCGACAAATTCGGTTTCGCCGCCCCACTCGACGGGCTGCAGGCCGAGGGCCGTCATCTCCGTGCGCACGCGGTCTGGCTGGGCGCCCTCCTTGTCAATCTTGTTGACGGCCACGAGCACCGGTACCCGGGCCTCCATGGCGTGGTCGACGGCCTCCTGAGTCTGAGGCTTCACGCCGTCGTCGGCCGCCACCACGATCACCGCGATGTCGGTCACCTTGGCGCCGCGGGCGCGCATGGCGGTGAACGCCTCATGGCCCGGCGTGTCGAGGAAGGTCACGACCTTATCTTCGTGGTGCACCTGGTAGGCGCCGATGTGCTGGGTGATCCCGCCCGCCTCGCCCTTGGCGACCTCGGTCTCCCGAATCGCGTCGAGCAGCGAGGTCTTGCCGTGATCGACATGGCCCATGATCGTCACCACCGGCGGACGCTCGACGAGGTCGTCGTCGGCGTCGTCGAACACCGGCTCGGCGATCTCCTCGTCCTCGGAGTGGACAATCTCGACCTCCTTGCCGAGCTCCGTGGCGAGGACCATGATCGAGTCATCGGACAGCGTCTGGGTGAGCGTCTTCATCTCCCCGAGCGCCATCAGCTTCTTCATCACCTCGGGCACGGGCACGCCCAGATACTCGGCGACGCCCTTTACCGTGGAGCCAGAGTTGATCAGGACGGTGTCGGGCTGACCGGCGCTCGCGCTCTGCGATGGCCGCGACTCCGCCTCGTCGTCATAAACGCCGCGGCGGCGCCGGCCACGGCGCTGGCGCCGCGGCGGCTGCTGCTGGGGTCCGCCGCCGGGAGCGCGGCGGGACGCTTGAGAGTCGATCACCACACGGCGCCGGCCACCGGCGGCCCCAGGGGCTCGCTCGCCCTGCAAGGAGTCGCGCGTGGGGCGCTTGTAACCGGCCTCGGCCTCGGCCTTGGTGACGCC
>JALYZL010000541.1 GCA_030948875.1 Actinomycetota bacterium | reverse complement strand
TGAGGTGTGCAAGGTGTTGAGCGTCACTCAGTTTCGGCACGAACCGGCGCCGTAGCGAGCAGGAGCGCCAGTCATTCGCCCGCCGTGCTCGCAGAGACACGCGACATGCCTCTACCCGGGTTTTCCGTAGGAAACTTCTCGCCACCCCTTCTAACGACCGCCGAGCGCCAGGCAGCCGCCGCGAGGTCGCGACAGCAGCGGTGCGCCTCTGCCTCCGGTCTGCGACGCTTCCGGCCGTGCATCCGCTCAGCGCCACGCGTCTTCGGGCCGCGACAGGCTGGCGGTTTGCCTATCTGGTCTCGCAGGGCGGGTTGAGCCTGACCCTGTTCGCGGTTCTGGCGCACCTGCTGCCAACGCGGGCGTTCGCCGCCACCGCCATCGCCCAGGGTGCCCTGGTGATCGCCCAGGCCATCGGCGACTTCGGACTTTCCCAGGCGGCGGTCACCGCGCTGCCGGCTCGGATCGCGGCCGAGCCGTCGCGCACGGGAGAGCTCCTGCGGGGTGCGGCCTCGTCGTACGGGATCGCCGCCGGGGCCGCGTTCGCGGTCACCCTGCTGGCGGCGCTCGTGGTGCCCGCTTCCGCCCGGCTGCCGATCGTCCTCATCGCCCCGGCGGGTGCCGTGACCGTCCTCGTCTCTGGAGCCGACGGCATCCTGCGCGCTCAGGGACAGTTCAAACGCTCGCCGGTCCTCGTGACTTTGAGTCGGCTCGGCGCCTTTGCCGGCGTCGGGGCCGCACTCGTGAACCGGTCGGCGGCGGTGGCGTGCGCGGGCATTGCCGTCGGCACCGTGGTCGCTTCGCTGCCGGCGGTGGCCGTGCTCTACCGGACGTATCGGGCCAGTGACCGCGGTCGCGCCCGGGATCTCCAGCGAGCGGCCGTGCCGCTGGGGTTCGCCGAGCTATGCATGATCGCGAGCGGGCGTCTCGACACAATCCTCCTGAGCGCCGTCTCGGGCGCCGTCGTGGGGGCTGGGTTCGAGGCCACGTGGCGCGTCTACCAGCTCGCGCAGTACGTGGTCGGCGGGCTAGCCACGGCAGCGGCACCGTTCATCGCCGACGCCTACGGGGCCGGGCGGTACGACGAGGCGCTCGCGCTGATCCGCAAGGTGGGACTGGTCGTGCTGGGCGCGGGCGTGACGCTCGGCGCCGGCGTGCTCGTGGCCGGCGGCCCGGTGAGCCGAGTCCTCTTCGGCTCCCTGGGACCCACGGTGGCGCACGCGACGGCGCCCTTCGCGGTACTCACGCCATTCTCGTTCCTCGGCTTCTTCTCGCTCGTCGTGCTCGCCACCTCGCCGGCCGACCGCTGGTGGATCCTCCCCGCCAACGCCCTCGGCGCCGCCGTGAACATCGGGCTCGTGCTCCTCATCGCGCCCGGGCACGGACTCGGCGCGGGGACGCTGGCGTGCGCGATCGGCCTGGGGGCAGGCGCGGTGATGCTCCTCGCCCGCCTCGGAGTCCTCGTCAGGAGGTTGGGCCAGCGAACCTCTCCCGCCCGAGGCCCGGGGCCCGCCGGGATGCGGATCCTCGTGCTCAGTGGCCGCTTCCCGGAGGCCGGGGGCCGCGGGGACCAGGTCCGCGCGATGCTCACCGTGACCTACCTGGCCGAGCGCCATCAGGTGACCGTATTCGCCACCGAACCGGCCTCCACACCCGCCGCCGAGCAGTCGCTCATCGCGCGCGCGCGGGTGGAGGTGGTCGGCGCCGGCGGGGCACGACGAGCCCTGAGCGCGCTCCGCTCGCTGGCCGCCGGCCGGCCCGCGCAGTGCGGCTGGATGATGCCCGGCCGGGCCTGGCGGGCCGCCAAGCGCCTCGCGCGAGACGCCGACGCGATAGTCGTCACCACCTCTCGCTCGGTACGGGGGCGGTTGGAGGCTCCGATAATCCTTGACCACGTCGATGCCCTCTCGCACAACATGGCCGAGCGGGCACGCGGCCCCGAGGCCCTTCCGGTGCGCCTCTTCGCCCGGCTCGAGTCCTGGCGGATGGCGGCGTGGGAGCGCCGGCTCGCAGGCATCGTCGCCGCCCAGCTCGGCGCCTCCCAGGATGTCGCCAGGATGCTGCCCGTAGTGCCCCCCGTTCACGTCATCCCCAACGGCTGGGCGGGTGAGGTGTTCCTCGAGCCCGCCGGGCACCGGCGCGACATCGACGTGATCTTCACCGGCAACATGGACTATCCCCCCAACCGCCAGGGCGCGGAGTGGCTCCAGCGCGAGATCCTCCCACGAGTGCGGGCCGTCCGCCCGTCGACCACGGGGTGGATCGTCGGTCGGTCGGCCGCCCGGGTCGCCGGGTCCGATGTCGAGGTTGCCTCTGACGTCCCCGATCTGCTCTGGTTCCTGCGCCGGGCCCGCGTCGCGGTCGCGCCCGTGTTCGGAGCGGGCTCGCCGTCGAAGACGCTCGAGGCGGCGGCCTGCGGGGCCGCGGTGGTCTCGACCCCCTGGGGCCTTGACTGCTACGAGCTCCCGGGCACGCCGGCCACGGACACCGAGACCTTCGTCGAGGCGATCCTGGCGCTCCTCGACGACGAGGACGCTCGCCGGCGACAGGTCGCCGACATGCAGCGGGCGCTCGCGGAGCTCACTCCCGAGCGAGTCGGAGGGGTGCTCGAGGCGGTCGTCGCGCACGCCGCCCGGAGCGGTCGAGCGCGCGGCGAGCCGGCTCCGCTGAGAGCGCGGATCGCGGGCCTGCGGCTGGCGACGGCGCCGCTCGCGACGCTGGCGTCGCTGGCCGTGTGCGCCGCCTCCCTGATCGTCGTGCTCATGAGCGCGCCGAGCGGATCACCCGCAGCGGCGATCGGCGGGAGCGCACAGCACGTCGAGGTCGCCGCCCGCTACCAGCTTCCCTCCGCTGGCGCCGGCCAGCGCGCCGACCGCTCGCGCGTAGCCATTCTTCGCCGCGATGATCCGGTGCTCGCGCCGGGAGCGGACCGCTCGCCCGTTGGGAGCCAGCGCCACTTGCGGCGGTAGGAGCGCCGGCCAGTTGCTCGGCCGCAGGCCGGCACGGGCGAGCGCGTCGCGCATGGTGTGGGCGGTGAAGTAGACGACATGGTTCGTCGGACCAAGTTCGACATCGTGGCCGAGGAGCCAGCGCCGCACCGCGTACACGGGATAGACGTAGGCAAGGTTGGGAGTGCGGATGAAGAGACGGCCGCCGGGCGCGAGCAGCGTGCGCAGGTGGGCGAGGAAGGGGACCGGGTCGAAGATGTGCTCGATCACGTCCCACGCGGTAATCAGCGCCAGGGACCCGGGAGCGTGGCTTGCCCGCTCGACGGTGGCCTCCTCGACGCGCTCGGCGCCGAGGAGCGAGTTGGCGTGCCCGACCCAGGTCCGTGAGCTGTCGACGCCGTACACGTCCCAGCCACGCTCCTGGGCGCGGGCGAGGAAGAAGCCGAGTCCGCAGCCGATGTCGAGGAGCCGGCGGTTGCCGGCCGGGGGATTGTTGTCGAGGAACTCCGCGTGCGCGCGCTCGCGCGCGGCGCCGTAGAAGGCCACGGTGGCGTCATCGGGCAGTGCCTCGTTCCAGACGTTGTGGCGCGCGCGCTCGTAATCGGATTCGGTCAGGTCCGAGAACACGCCGCCACACGAGCGGCACCGCACGTAGCGGTAGCCGGCCTCAACCCAGACGAGCCGGGCCCGACGGGATCCGCACCAGGCGCATGGGCGCGCCGCCGCGATCTGCCGCATCGGCGAAAGGGTAAGGCGTCGGTGCGTGGTCTACCGTGTCGGCGTGCGCATCGGCATCGACGCCAGGCTGGTCTGGCGCGGCCTCGGCATCGCCCAGTTCGTCACCGGGCTCGTCCGCCATCTTCCGGAATCCGCCGAGGTGATCTGGTTCGGCGACCCGACGCTCGCCCCGCGCCCCGTGAGCCCGGTGCGGGTCGATCAGCTTCCCCATCCCGTGCTCGACCTCCCCGGCGCCCGGCTCCTCGCGCGCCGGGCGGGCGTGGACGTCATGCACTTCACCGCCAACACGGGATGGATCACCTCGGGCCGACCGCCCTTCGTCCTCACCGTTCACGACCTGCTGTTCATGGACACGCCGATCGGCGGGCGATCGCTCAGGCAAGTGGTGGGCCATCGCTACGCGCGGCGCAACGTCGTGCGCGCGATGAGCGCCGCCAGCGCCGTGGCCATTCCGAGCGTTGCGTCGGCGGCAGACATCAGCAAGCGCGGTCGGCTGTCCAGGGATCCGGTGGTGATCGCCAACGGCGTCGACCTCGTCGCTCGCACTCCCGGTCACCCGGTGGCCACGGGCCCCGGCTACGCACTCGCCTTCTCCGGGCGCGACCCGCGCAAGGGCGTCGACCTGGCCATCGCCGGATGGCGTGCCGCCGAGCGGACTCCCGGACAGCTGTGGCTCCTGGCCGGGGCCGGAGTCCCGCCCGGGCTCGAGGACGACATCGCCGATGAAGTGGCACGGGGTGAGATCCTCGTCCTGCCCTACGTGCCGCGGGAGCGGCTGCATGAGATTGTCGCCGGGGCGCAGGCGCTCATCTACCCGAGCAGCGCGGAGGGCTTCGGGTTACCGGTGCTCGAAGCGATGGCCGCCGGGGTCCCGGTGCTCAGCGGGCTCACGCCGGCGACGCGCGAGGTGGGCGGAGAGGCGATCCTCCGCCTCGACGCGCACGCCCCGGTGGCCTCGATCGCCGCCGGTCTGCGCCTGCTCGCGGGCGACGCCGAAACCTCCGCTCGTCTCGCTACGGCCGGGCGGCGGCGGGCCGAGGCCTATTCGTGGCGCAAGTGCGCCCGCGCCTATCTCGAGCTCTATACGGCGGCGGCCGAGAACTCGTAGGGCGCCGGCTCAGGCACCGGTGCCGGATCAGCGATCAGCCGCTCGGTCGTCCGCGCGACCGCCCACAGGCCGACCACCTCGATCAGCGCGACGGCGATCGCCCCGGACGAGGCGGACCGCAGAAGCGCGGGCACCTGGACGGCGAGCGCGACGAGGAGGAGCAGCGTGCTCGGCCGTCGGGGACCGCCCGCGGCGGCGAGCGACTGCTCGAGCCTGCCTGTCGCCGCGCCGAGGATGAGGAAGACAACGACGACGCCCGGGTACACGAGCTGCAGGTAGCTCACCAGTTGCAGGGGCTGGGCGTAGCTGTCGACGGGAGACGGGTAGATCGCCGCCTTTAGCGCGGGCGCCGTGGAGACCTCGGGGCGGATCCCGCTGGGGACGGGCTGGAGGAGAAGACGGAGCGCCTCCTTGCCGTATTCGGGCGGTGCGTAGTGAGGGACGGTTCGCTCGCCGAGGGCGATCAGTCGAACTCCGTCGGCCGTGTTGGCCGCGTAGCTCGACATGAAGTCGCCGGGCCCCTGGGTGAACAGGTACGCGAGGCGCCCCACGTGCGTTCCCGGGTGGGTGGCCACGTAGTTTCCGTAGCGCTTGACCATGCCCACGCCGACGACGATAACGAGCGCGCCCGCGAGCAGCAGGGGCAGGCCCATCCGCACGTTCATGCGGCGGCGCACGAGCCCGTAGTAGAGCGCCAGCTCGACGATGGGGACGGCGAGGAGCTCTCGCGCCCCCAGCGTGGCCGCGAGCGCGAGCGCAAGGATGAGGGCGCCGATCAGCGACCGGGACAGCGCGGCGCCGCAGGCCCAGCGCACGCACGTAGCAACCTGCGCGATGAACACGAGCGCAAGCGCCGCGGCGACAAAGTAGGTGCGCCCGCGGGTCAGCGACCCTTCGTTGCTCAGGTGGGAGATGAAGTGGATCGGCCCCCCGGTGACGGCAAAAATGACACAGAAGCCAAGGCACCCGACCACCACCCAGGCGATCGCCCAGCCCCGGCTGAGCATGGCATGACGCATGGCCACGTATGGAGCGATGGTGCCAGGGGCACGATCGTCACGGTTAATCCGAATGCTTCTTGCCGGCCATGCATAACCGGCCATGAAGCAGACGAGGCTGAGGTCAACGGTCGCGATCGCGCGGTTCGGGGGGCCGACGTCGAGCAGTGACGGATTGACGGCGTAGATCCAGGACGCGATCAGGAAGGTTGGAATCCACGCCAGAGCAACGATCACCCCCGTGCGCGCCCAGGTTCGCTCCGGGGTCCAGCCGAGAGCGCCGAGCCAGGCGACGAGCACTGACTGCAGCGCGGCGAGCATGTAGGTGACCGCGCGAGCCTCGCCGGCCGCCGCAAGGCTGGCGGCAGCGACACCGCAGCCGGCGGCGATGACTCCGAACACCGCGGCGGCCACCGACGACGACGACCAGCGCCGCGGCCACCCGGTGTCACGGTGGCGCAGAGTAGGACCGACAATCAGCGACAAGATCCCGAAGTGTGACGAGCTAAACGCCGATTACCTGCCGTTCACAAGAAAATCACTCGCTGGGTGGCGTGGCCAGCGATAAGTCACGTTTATCGAGCACTCACGGTCCAATGCCGGGTTGGATCGTTCACTAAGGAGTCAAACAGACTGCGCCAGTCACGGATACGGCTGTTGGGGCGTCGCAGCGCAACCGCGGTGCGAGCGCGCGTGTGCTTACCAGTGATGGTGCTCGCGCCCATGCTCGTGCCGGCAATGGGCTCGTCGGTGGCGTTAGCCAGGCCGGCACCCCCGCCCGGCGTTCATATCGATCCAGGAAGTCCGGTCGCCAAGGAGTACGCGATCCCGCTCGCATCGGCACGGGGCGGCGGCGGCTCGGGCAGCGGCCAGCTGTTCGGGGGCGGCATCACGCGCGCCCCAGGTG
>JALYZL010000603.1 GCA_030948875.1 Actinomycetota bacterium | reverse complement strand
CGCGCACCCCCGCCCCAGCCACTGACGCCCCCGGATGCAAGAATTGATCCGTGGCAAATCAGGACCGGCTCAGCGGCCTCGACTCTTCGTTTCTGCACCTGGAGCACGACTCCGCCCATATGCACGTGGGCGCATGCACGATCTTCGAGGGTCCCGCGCCCGAGCACGACGAGCTCATCGAGGCAATCGTCAGCCGCCTTCATCTCGTCCCCCGCTACCGGCAGCGCCTAGCCTACGTTCCCTTCGAGCAGGGACGCCCGGTGTGGGTCGACGATCCCCACTTCAACCCGAGGTATCACGTGCGCGACACCGCGCTCCCCCGCCCCGGCGGGGAGGAGGAGCTCAAGCGGCTCGCCGGCCGGGTGTTCTCGCAGGCCCTCGATCGGGCCAAGCCGCTGTGGGAGCTGTGGCTCGTGGAGGGGCTCAAGGACGGTCGCTTTGCCCTCCTCTCGAAGACCCACCACGCGCTCGTGGACGGGATCTCGGGGGTCGATATCGCGACCGTCCTCTTCGACTCGGCGCCCGATCCGATGCCGATCGCCCGTCCAGAGCAGGAGTGGATCCCGCGGCCACCGCCGAGCGACTCGCAGCTGCTCGCGGACGCGCTGCTCGAGCGCGCGACGGTGCCGGGCGAGATCGCGCGCGGCGTCCGCGCGGTGCTCCGCGGGCCGCGCAAGGTCGCGGGAAGGGTCGGCGAGAACCTGGTCGGGGTCGGAGCGATGGCGTGGGCCGGCCTGAACCCGGCGCCCCCGAGCCCGTTCAACGTGCCCATCGGTCCCCACCGGCGGTTCACCTGGGTGACCAGCGATCTGGCCACGTTCAAGGCGGTCAAGGACGCGACCGGCGGAACGGTCAACGACGTCATCCTCACCGTTGTGGCGGGCGCACTCGGACGGTACATGCGACTGCACGGGCACCCCACCGACGGCGTGGTGCTCAAGGCCATGGTCCCCGTCTCGGTGCGCGCCGACGTGGACCGCGGCGCGCTCGGCAATCAGGTGTCGGCGATGTGGGCGCCGCTCCCGGTAGGGATGACCGACCCGATTCAGCGGCTGCTGAGGATCCGCCACGAGATGCAGGGCATCAAGGACTCGGGCCAGGCCGTCGGGGCCCAGGTTCTGACCTCCCTGTCGGGCTTCGCGCCCCCGACGATCGTTGCGCAGGCGACGCGGCTCCAGAGCCGCCAGCGGTTCTTCAACGTCGTCGTGACCAATGTACCCGGCCCGCAGTTTCCCCTGTACATGCTCGGCCGCCGGCTCGAGGCCATCTTCCCCCTCGTTCCGCTCGCCAAGAACACCGCACTCGGGATCGCCATCATGAGCTACAAAGGGCAGCTCAACTTCGGCCTCACAGCTGACTTCGATGCTCTCCAGGACGTCGAGACCCTGGCCGAGGAGATCGAGTCCTGCATCGAGGAGATCGCGGCGGCCGCGGTCGTTCCCGGCGTCTCGCGCTCGCGATCCACTGCCGGAGCGGTCGGAACCGCCGAGTGACCCGCTCGAGCGGTCGGAAGCTCCGGTTGACCCGTCGAAGCGGCCGGGGCCACCCAGAAGCGCGCGCGGGCGGCCCGAACCCAAGGCTGACCCCCGCACACAGTCGGGGGCCTGAGGTAAGCCGCTTGAGCCGGACGCTCGAGCGCATCGCCATCGTCGTCGTGTCGTTGGCCGTCGCGTTCGGCGCCATCGCCCTTCTGTCCGGGTACTTCACCGCCCACGACCCGGGCGGCGTCACCGGCAGCCTGGCCGGGCCTGGCCTCGCCTACCGCGACCTCGGCAATGCGCAGCTGGCTCCCGGCGCCCCCCGCCCCACCTATGACTCAAACCCGCCCACCAGCGGCCCGCACGTGCCCACGCCGGTGCGCACCGACCGAGCGGTGCTCACCGACAACGAGATCCTGACCGCGCTGGCGGCCGGCGATGTCGTCCTCATGTACGGCGGCCGGACCCCTCCCCCGGGGCTCGCGCAGCTGGCGAAGTCGACGGGCGGCCTGTTCACCCCCGCGCTCGCGGCAGCCGGCGACGCGGTCATCCTCGCCCGGCTGCCCGGGATCAACGGGATCATCGCGCTCGCGTGGACGAGACTGCTTCCGATCAATGGGATCGTCCGGGTGACGGCGGGCGACGATGCCTTGCTCAAGCAGTTCGTCCAGTCCTGGCTCGGGCAGGGGGCGACGGGCTCGGGCTCGGGCTAAGGGAATAATTGACGTGTGTCAGGCCTGCTGAAGCTCGCGCTGTGCCAGATGAACCCGACCGTCGGGGACATTGCCGGTAACGAGCAGAAGATAGTCGCGGGGATCGATGGCGCGCTCGATGCCGGCGCGCAGCTGGTCCTGTTCCCCGAGCTGGCGATCACCGGTTACCCGCCCGAGGATCTGCTGCTCAAGGAGCACTTCCTCCTCGACGCCCGCGCCGCGCTCGAGCGCGTGGCGGAGCGGGTTCACGGCGTGGTCGCCCTGGTCGGATTCCCGGAGCGCGCGGACGACGTCTACAACGCATGCGCGGTACTCGCCGACGGCTCGGTTCATGGCATCTACCGCAAGATGCTCCTGCCCAACTACGGCGTTTTCGATGAGCACCGCTACTTCCAGACGGGGACGCAGGGGTCGCTCCTCCAGGTCGGCGAGGTGACCGTGGGGCTGACGATCTGCGAGGACATCTGGGAGCCGGGGCCGCCCGCGTCCGACGAGGCGCTCGCGGGGGCGACCGTGCTCGTCAACATCTCTGCGTCGCCGTACCACGCCGGCAAAGGCCTCGAGCGCGAGCGGATGCTCGTCCAGCGTGCCCGCGACAACCTGTCCGCGGTCGTCTTCTGCGCGCTCGTCGGGGGCCAAGACGAGCTCGTGTTCGACGGCCATTCGCTCGTCATCGACCACGAGGGCGCCGTCATCGCCCGGGGGTCGCAGTTCCGGGAGGAGCTCCTGCTCGCGACGATCGACCCCGAGGGGCCGCGCGGGGTGCGTCTGCGCGACCCCCGCCACCGACCGGCGGTGCGGCGCGCCCGCCCCGATGTCGCGACGATCGGTCCGCTCGAACTGCCCGCCGGGCCTGAGCACGCCTCGGTCGGCGGGTCCGTCGCCGGCGTCCTCGAGCCATGCGAGGAGATCTACACCGCCCTCGTCCTCGGTCTGCGGGACTACGTCGACAAGAACGGCTTCGGCCGTGTCGTCCTCGGTCTCTCGGGAGGAATCGACTCTGCGCTCGTGGCATGCATCGCCGTCGACGCGCTCGGCGCCGACCGGGTATGCACGGTGATCATGCCCTCGCCGTACTCCTCCTCGGGAACCCAGGAGGACGCCCGCCGACTCGCCACCAACCTCGGCGTCGAGAAGCTCGAGTTCCCGATCGACCCGGCGATGCGGGCTTACGAGGAGACGCTCGCGGAGACATTCCACGGGCGTCCGGAGGGGATCACCCAAGAGAACCTGCAAGCCCGGATCCGCGGCAACCTGCTGATGGCGCTCTCGAACGAGTTTGGCTGGCTCGTGCTCACGACCGGTAACAAGTCAGAGATGTCGGTCGGCTACACGACGCTCTACGGCGATGCCGCGGGCGGGTTCGCGGTAATCAAGGACGTCTCCAAGACCCGCGTCTACAAGCTGGCCCGCCACGGCAACCTCAGCTCCCCACCTCCAATCCCGATCTCGATCATCGACCGTGCCCCCAGTGCGGAACTGCGCGCCGACCAGCGCGACGAGGACTCCCTTCCCCCCTACTCCGTGCTCGACCCCATCCTCGATGGCTACATCGAGAACGATCTCGGGCGCGAGCAGCTGATCCTGCGCGGCTTCGACCCGGCCGACGTGGACCGGGTCATCGCCCTTGTCGATCACGCCGAGTACAAGCGCCGCCAAGCGCCGCCGGGGATAAAGATCAGCGTCAAGGCGTTCGGGCGCGACCGGCGGGTCCCGATCACCAATCGGTATGGAGGCTGAACCGGCGGGTCGCCGCGGGCCGAGGTGGCCCGCGGGCGCGATCGCCGTCGCGGTCGTCCTGATCCTCGCCACGGTGGTGGTCGGGGTCATCGGCGGGGGCAAGCCGGGCTCAGCGTCGACGTCGACCTCGACCCCGAGGTCCACGTCGACACCGGGGCCCGGTTCTTCGCCGCCCGTCACCACGGTCCCCAACACGGCGCCGCCGCCGACGGGCGACCCGGTACGCCCAGGAGCGCGAGGAACCGAGACGCGATGCGTGCCCTCGGCGCCGGGAGCTCGAGGGCATCGCTCGCGCGGCGCGGGGGCGCGGGCGTGCCCGAAGTCCGGGCTGCGGAAGTAGGCCCTCCACCCGCCGCCCACCGGTCACAACCTTCCTCCCCCGACCGAGTAATCCACACATGGGCCTGTAACCGGAACGAACTAATTCGACGGTGGTTCCCTGACCGCCACCGTCATCCGCGTCACCGCGCATAGCCGCCCCTCATCGTCGGTGATCCGCACGTCCCACACCCAGGTCGTGCGCCCCCGGTGGAGCACGCTCGCCTCCGCGTGGATCGTCCCCTCGGTGATCGGGCGCATGAAGCTCGTGTGGTTGCCTAACCCCATCGCCAGTTTGCCCTCGGGCATGACCTGGAACGCGGTTCCCAGCGAAGCCAGGCTTTCCGCGATCGACGCGTACACGCCGCCATGGACGAGACCCGCCGGCTGCTTGAGCTCGTCGCGAACGGAAACCGCTCCGCTGACGGTGTCGCCACTGGCCGACAGGATCTCGAGGCCGTACAGCGCGTCGAAGCCGTGGGTCGCCTTGTAGGGGAGCTGGACGTCCATCGGAGCTGCACGATAACCGGCGAGCGCGGCATCTCGTCCCCGGCTTCTCTACGCTACCCCGGCGAGTGTCCTCCTTAGAGCGTCTTCCACCCGACCAGCGAGCCGTGCTGGCCCTCGTCCTGCAGCGCGGCCGCAGCTACGACGAGATCGCCAACCTGCTCGCCATCGACCGGGCCGCCGTGCGCGACCGCGCGCTCGCGGCGCTCGACGGTCTAGGGCCGAGCGAGCCACACGTCCCGCCGCAGCTCCGGGCGCTGATCACCGACTACCTGCTCGGCCAGCTGCCCCCCCGCGTGCGCGAGGACACGCGCGAGCGCTTGGCGACCTCCCCCAGCGAGCGCGAGTGGGCACGGGTGCTCGCGGGCGAGCTCGGCCCGATTTCGAGCAAGCCACTGCCCGAGATCCCCGCCGCGCCAGCCGCCCCGGAGCCGGTGGCCCCGAAGCCGGAAGCCGCCCCGGGCCCGGAAGCCGCCCCGGAGCCGGAAGCGGCCCCGGAGCCGGAAGC
>JALYZL010000566.1 GCA_030948875.1 Actinomycetota bacterium | reverse complement strand
GTGGTTACCTGGCGGAGCGCGCTTGTGCTTGTTTGAGTGCTTCGGTGAGGTGGTCGATGTCGCTGGTGGTGTTGTAGACGGCGAGGGAGGGGCGGACGGTGGATTCGAGGCCGAAGGCGCGGAGGGTTGGTTGGGCGCAGTGGTGTCCGGCTCGGAGGGCGATGCCGTAGTGGTCGAGGTAGCGTCCGAGGTGTTCGACGGGGATTCCTTCGAGGATGAAGGAGAGGACTCCGACTTTTTCTGGGGCGGTTCCGATCAGGGTGAGCCCGGGGACGGTTTGGAGTGATGCGGTGGCGTAGTCGGTGAGTGCGTGCTCGTAGTGGGCGATGTTGTGCAGTCCGAGTCGGTCGAGGTAGTCGATCGCTGCTCCGAGGCCGATCGCTCCGGCGATGATCGGGGTGCCCGCTTCGAACTTTTGGGGGAGCCCGGCGTAGGTGGTTTGCTCGAAGGTGACGTCCTCGATCATGCTTCCGCCGCCTTGCCATGGTGGCATTTGCTCGAGGAGCTCCTTTTTGCCGTAGAGGACGCCGATTCCGGTGGGGGCGAATAGCTTGTGTCCGGAGAAGGCGTAGAAGTCGGCGTTCAGGTCTCGCACGTCGACGGGGAAGTGAGCGACGGCTTGGGCGCCGTCGACGACGGTGAAGGCGCCCGCGCGGTGCGCCATGTCGACCATCTCGCGGACGGGGAGGATCGTTCCCAGCGCGTTGGAGACGTGGGTGAGGCCCACGAGCTTGGTGCGCGGTCCGAGCATCTGGCCGTATTCCTCGAGCAGGACCTCGCCGGTGGAGCTGATCGGTATCGGGCGGACGTTCGCTCCGGTCGCGGCGGCGATGAGCTGCCATGGGACGATGTTGGAGTGGTGCTCTAGGGTGGTGAGGAGGATCTCGTCGCCGGGTCCGAGCTGCTTGGCGCCGAACGTCTGAGCGACGAGGTTGATCGCTTCGGTCGTGCCGCGAACGAAGATGATCTCTTCGGTGCTTCCGGCCCCGAGGAACCGCCGGACCGCTTCGCGAGCCCCCTCGTAGCCCTCGGTCGCCCGCGCCGCGAGGGTATGCGCGCCGCGATGTACGTTGGAGTTGTCGTTCGCGTAATAGGCGGCGAGGCGATCGATCACGACCTGCGGCTTCTGCGTCGTCGCGGCGTTATCGAGCCAGATCAGCTGCTGCCCATGGACTCGCTGATCGAGGACGGGAAAGTCCTTGCGGACCGTCTCGGCATCGAAGATCTCAGTCGGGAAGGACATGCTCGCCGGCTTCTCCTGCTCGGCGGGCGGAGAAGGCGGCGCCGGCGCCGGCTCTGGCGCCGGGGTCGCCGACACCGACCGCACGAAGTAATACTCCGCATCGCCCGGCTGCGAAACCGGCGCCGGTCCCGACAGCGCCTGCGCCCCGAGCTCACTCAGCGACGGCTCAGGCATGCTAAGCCCCGTCTTCAGCGCCATCAGCATGCTCGACCCGCCCGGCACCACCCCCGCCGCCGAGGACGGCACAACCGCCTCCGCGGCCGACACACCAGGCTCAAGCCAACCCGGCCCAGGCGTCAAATCGACATCCCGCACCGACCCCGGCGCACCCGTCTCAGCCTGCACCGGCGGCTCGGGATGATCGCTCGCGAGCAGCTCGCCGACGGCGCGAGCGGCCTGCGGATCGATCATCCCGTCCGAGGAGAACAAACGCGCCAAATCCCCGTTCGGGATGCTCGACCCGCCGGGCATCTCAGTCATGGTAGGTCCCGACCTCCACGCCCTCCAGCACGCCAACGGCATCATCGGTGAGCACAGCGAGCGAGAAGTACAACGACACCAGGTACTGCATCACGCTGCGGTCGTTGATGCCCATCAACTTCACGCACAGGCTCGGCTGGACCTCGCCGGCGATCCCCGGCTGGTGCAAGCCGACAACCCCCTGATCGGCCTCGCCGACACGAATCAGGATGATGTTCGTCCGGCCGAGACCATCGACCGGCCTGGTGCTCCCGCCGACCAGCAGCTTGTCGGTCGGGATCAGCGGCACGCCACGCCAGCTGATGAACGGAGAGCCGAACAGCTGCACCGTCGGCGGTGGAACGCCGCGAGAGGTGCACTCGCGCCCGAACGCGGCGATCGCCATCGGATGGGCGAGAAAGAACGCCGGCTTCTTCCACACCCGCGAGAGCAACTCATCCAAGTCATCAGGGGTAGGCGCCCCCTTGCGCGTGTGACAGCGCATCGTGCGCCCAGCCTGGTGCAGAAGGCCAAACTCGCGATTGTTGATCAACTCCCACTCCTGGCGCTCCTTCATCGCCTCAATGCCATGACGAAGCTGCTCACCGAGCTGATCGATCGGATTGTTATAGAGATCAGTGACGCGCGTATGCATCCGCAGCATCGTCTGGATGACCTTGAGCGGATACTCGCGAGGCTCGACGTCGTAATCCACCAACGTCGGGGGCAGCACCGGCTCCCCATCATGCCCGGACATCAGCGCGATGT
This sequence comes from Actinomycetota bacterium, assembly GCA_030948875.1. Lineage (GTDB taxonomy): Bacteria > Actinomycetota > Thermoleophilia > Solirubrobacterales > Solirubrobacteraceae > Palsa-465. Next base: position 29,516 of record JALYZL010000566.1, on the reverse strand, counting down.
CCTGCTCGCCGTGATCGGTAAGCAGCGACCTCGTCGCCTGACGCGCCATCACCTCCTCCTCGAGCGCGTCACGATCCGCCTTCGGAAGCTTCCCGACACGATCGGCCTTCAAAGTCAGAACGACCGTCTCGGTCAACGTCTCAACCCCCGCCTCCTGACCGAGCGGCACCTCATGCAAGAAAGACAACTCGCCGAAGTAATCCCCCTCCCCGAACACCGCGAACCGCTGCTTCTCACCATACGCACCCGTCGTCGACGCCTCGACCGAACCCTTCGCGATGATATAGAACCGATCCCCGACCGTCCCCTCCTTGATCAACGTCGTCCCCGCCGGATGCGTCTCGCTGACGAACGCCTTGCCCAACTTCTCGATCACCCCATCATCAAGCTTGCGCAACAACGAAACACAACGAAGATCGCTCGCCGCCACCGACGCCTTCCCACCCTCAACACTCGTAGCGACCCGCTCGTCCTCAGGAATGATCACCCGACGCCGGTTCACCCGATAAGTACCAGCCCCAGCATCGACCCACGGCAACAACTGCAGCAACCAACGCGGCGTAATACCCGTAATCTGCGCCCGGGTTTTAGTAGTTGTCGCAAGCTGACGCGCCGCCTCCACCGACACGCTCTGGCGCCCATTCACACTACTAACCCCCCCAGCACCCACATCCTCCAAAATCTCCGCCATACACCCTCCTCATTCACGGTCGCTCACCAAAACACCACACCCCGGCCCCCCGCCGCCACCACACCAAAGCCGCACACCGGAAACGCCACTCTAACCACAAACCCAACGAAATGGAACCCGCTTTGCAGGACGAACTCCCCTCCCGGTCGCCCTCCCCTGGTCGCGAGCTGGCGCCTGTGGCCTCGATCGATCTCGACGAGCTCCGGGTCGGACCCACCGCCGCCCTATTCGAGGGCGGCCCGCGGGCCGGCGCGGAGATCACGATGTTCGTCGTGCGAACGCCTCCGGCCGGCTTCATCGAACTGCACATACACCCCTACCGCGAGACGTTCGTGCTCCTGGCGGGCACCGGACGGTGGACGGCGGGCGACACGGTCCTCGAAGTCGAGGCTGAACGTGTGATCTCCGTGCCCGCAAATACTCCCCACGGCTTCCGCAACACCGGCGGGGTGCCGTTGCTCGTGGTGTCGGTCCACGAATCACCGACTCTCGTCCAGGAGTTCCTCGGCCGGGAGCCTGCTTAGCGGGGTCCGACAGCACCGAACGAGCCGCCGTATGCCGCAGAGAGCGTCTGGGCGCTTCCGCTCGGTGACGGTCTGTACCGGCTCAAGAACAGCCCGTGGTCGTCTTGCGCCCATTCGCAAGCCCGATCTCGCCCCGTAACGTGATTGCGTTCAGGCCGGCGAGGTGACCATTCCTGTGGCGTTGGATCTGAGGCAGAGCTACCTCTGCCGACTGCCTACAACTGCGGCAAATCAACCGAGAAGGGTCGCCCTGGTTAGGTTCATCACGCCGGGGGTTGCAGGACGATGATCGGTTCAGCGGTCGCGTGTCGCGCCACCGCCGAGAGGCGGCGGTGCCGTGTCATGAGTGCGGGCGAGTGTTGATGGGATGCCCAGGTTGAGTTTTGCCGGAAGGGCTCGGCTTCATTCAGTTTAGTTCTTCACTCCGCCTCCAATTCCATCTCCTCCAGCAGCCATTCCAAGAAGTTAGCCGACGACTCGTCCGGTTCCTGATCGGGCCCCATGTCGTGGTCCCAGAAGACAATGTCGAGAGCCCCGGCTTATCCTGTGCACGCGGATCTGGCTGCCGTTGCACTCGACCGCCAGCGCGGCGCACGCGTCCGAACCGAGCTCAAGCCCGTGGAGCTCCCAGCACGCGGGTGCGCTCGGGTCGGCATCGTCGGACAGCAAAGCGGCGCGCTGCCGCGGGTCGACGGCTACCGAGAATGTGCCTAAGCCCCGCCCTAGCCCCTCCCCGCGCGCCTTTACATAGGCCTCCTTGCGCGTCCAGCAGGTGAGGAACGCCGTCTCACGCAGCTCGGGCGGAAGGGCCAGCAGCGCGACGTGCTCCGAGGGGGCAAACGTGCGCCGGGCCAGCTCCTGCCACGCGACCTTTCGCGCCAGGGGTTCGATGTCGACGCCGACGAGCATGCCGCGTGTCACCGCGATCAGGAGCTCGTCGCCTCCGTGGGAAAGGCTGAAGTGCAGGTCGTCCACGGGCGGCTGCAGCGCGGGCTTGCCGGCCGGCCCGGCCGTGAATCGCAGGGCCTCCGGCGTGCAGTCGGCGCGGTCGGCCAGCAGCACGCGCAGCAGGCCGTGCGCGACGGTGAACCGGCGCCGGTCGGCGGCGAAGGCGAAGGCATGCGCACGCCGCCGCTCTTCTTCGCAGAGCGTTCCGGCGAGTGCTGCATAGTCGGCCTCGGACACGGCGTCGGCGCGCGCATGCCAGACGTCGACGATCCTGCTCGCGGGTGCAGTCATGAGGCGTTGGACCAGCTGCCCTCCGTGGCGTGCAGAGCATCCCGCGCGCTGCGGGTGACCATTGCGGACAGGACGTCCACGTACGGGTCGTCGAACATCGAGAGGTGATCACCGCCCATCCGGTGGATCCTGAGCCGGCCGCGGTGGACCTCACTCCAGCCTAGGGAGTCGCTGCCGGCGCCCATCACCGTGTCGTCCGTGGCGAAGAGGTCCATCGGCGCGTCGTGTCCGAGGCAGGAGTAGGAGGTGGCGAGCATGAGCGCGCCGCGGTGGTCAAAGGCATCGCTGAGCTTCGGCTCGCGGACACGCAGGCGGACCAGCAGCGCGGTGATCTCGCGGGACGCGACCCCCTCGATCTTGCTCAGCGCGTATCGCGGCCCCGCCTTCCACCCTCGGGCGGCGCGCTTGCGCAGTTGCCACCTACGACCCGCGAACGCCGACGTGCAGGTGTCGAGCAACCCGAGCCACGCCACCTGCTCGCCGGCCGCGCGAAGCCGCCCCGCCATCTCGTAGGCGAACATGCCACCTAGGGAGTATCCGGCAAGAAAGTATGGCCCGTGGGGCTGGGCCTCGCGAACCGCCTCGAGCATCGGGGCAGCCAGATCCTCAACGCTCCCCGAGCGGTCGAAGCGCCGGTCCATGCGATCTGGGAGCAGGGCGAGCACCGGTTGGTCGCGGCCGAGTGGCCCCGTGAAATGCCGCAGGGCGAGCAGGCTCCTCTCATCGACGAGGGCGAAGAACAGGATCGGCAGGGTGCCGTGCGGCTGGATGGGGATGGCGCTCCGGGCAGCCGCTTCACCGCTCCGACCAGCTCGTTTGTCGCTCCGACGAGCGGCCTCGCCGCCCCGTCTCGCCTCGATCGTGGCGGCCAGGCCGGCGACGGTGACGGTGCCCTCGACGAATGCGGCGAGAGGTACTTCGTCACCGAGCCTCCGCTCCACCTCGACGAGCAGGCGCATCGCGAGCAGCGAATCGCCGCCAAGCTCGAAGAAGCCGTCGTGGACGCCGACGCGCTCTACGCGCAGAAGGCGAGCCCAAATGCCCGCCATCTGCTCCTCGAGCGCGGTGCAGGGCGCCGCGAATGCGGTAGGCCTTTCGCTGGCCTCCGACCGGAGCGCGGGGCCGCGACGGCCGATGTCATCGCTGGCGACGCGGTGGCGGTGGCGCCCCTGTTCGGTGAGCAGACAGAGCTCGGAGACCCGGCTGCTCGGAGCGGCGGCGATGTCTTGGAGGAGCGCGGCCCAGCGGCGGCCCATGCGGGCCGCCGTCTCGGGCGTGAACAGGTCAGTCCGGTAGATCAGCCGGCCGTCGAGGTGTCCGTCGGGACGCTCGTCCAGCTCGAGCTGCAAGTCGAACTTGGCGTTGTCGACGGCGTTGCCCGCCTCGGGCTCCACCTGGTGGATGCTCCACGAAGGGTCGCAGGCCGCGATCGGTGGCTGCAGCACGAGCGCTGCCTGGAAAATCGGGTTGGCGCCGGGCTCCCGCGGCGGACGAAGCTCGCGGACGAGCTGGCCAAATGGCACCAGGTGGCTCAGCCCGGCGAGCAGATCGCCTCGGATGCGGCCAACCAGGTCGCTGAACGCCGGGTCGTCGCGGACGTCGGCGCAGACCACCATAGGCGTCACGCAGTAGCCGACCAGGTCCGCGAGCTGGGGGCGATCGCGCAAGTCGCCGAGCGTGCTGAACACGATCACATCCTGTCCGGAGAGGCGATGCAAGAAGACCGTGAACGCCGCGGACAGGACCTGGAAGAGCGTGGCGCCGTGTGCTCGGGCGAGCGACCGGAGCTCGTCGGCCAGCTCCCTCGAGATACCTGGGCGCTCGATGGCGCCTTGGAACCGCGGCTGTGGAGGTCTCGGGTGGTCGAGGGGCAGCTGGAGGGCCGGCGCCGCGCCGAGGTGGTCGCGCCAGTATTCGATCCGGTGACGGAACTCGGTTCCCATCGCCCGGTCCCGGAGCCACGCCGCGTAGTCGGCGTACTGGATCGGGGGCTCGGGCAGCGTTGGTTCGCGCCCCGCGCTGGCGGCGTCATAGAGGGAGACGAGCTCTGGGAGGATGACGCGGTACAGGCTGACGCAGTCGAACACCAGCTGGTGCAGGGACAGATACAGGCGGTGGTGGTCTGCGGCGAAACGGACGAGCAGCCCCCTTGTCAATGGTCCGCGCGCCAGGTCGTACGGACGCTTTGCCTGGGTGGCCGCGATGCGCACAGCCTCGCCCTCGCGCTTTGCTGCCGGCATGCCGCTGATGTCGACGACCGGCAGCTCTGACGTCGGCGCGGGATGGACGACCTGCATCGGCTCGCCGTCGACCAGCTCGAATGTCGAGCGCAAGATCTCGTGGCGCCGCATGATCTCGGTCAAGGCGACCCGGAGGGCCCGAACGTCGAATGGACCCTCCTTGCGGATCGTGGCGGCCTCGTTGTAGACCAGGTCGTTGGGCTCCAGGCGGCTGAAGTACCAGAGCTGCTCCTGCAGCAGCGACAGCGGCGCCGGACCAGAGCGCGCCCGGCGGCCCACCGGCCCCGAGATCGGCGATCGGACTGCGGCGCGCCCGCGCATCCGCTGCTCGAGCAGGGCACGCTTCGTCGCCGACAGCGCCTGGAAGTCATCGGTGGCCATGACTAGCGGCCTCGGCTGACCGCAGCCATCAGAACGTCACCGGCAGCGCAGTGAGCCCGCGCAGGCCGAGGTTCGAGCGCCAGGTCACGGGTTCCGGCCGGAGCCGCAGGTTGGGCAGCCGGCGTAGCAGCGCCGAGAAGGCGATCTGGCCCTCGATGCGCGCCAGCGGCGCACCGAAGCAGAAGTGCGCCGCCCAGCCGAAGGCGAGGTGGCGGTTGTCGGCGCGCGCGAGGTCCAGACGGTCGGGATCGGGAAATCGCTCGGGGTCGCGGTTGGCGGCGCCCATCACCGCGATCACGGCCTGACCGCGTTTGATGAGCCTGCCGCCGAGCTGCACGTCGTCGCGGGCCAACCGGGCTGTGTGCTGGCTGGGGCTCTCGTAGCGCAGGAGCTCCTCGACCGCCGCGGGGACGAGCGCCGGGTCGTTGCGTAGGCGTTCCATCTCCTCGGGGTGGCGCAGCAGCGCGAGCAGCCCGTTACCGATCAGGTTCGTGGTCGTCTCCTGCCCCCCGACCAACGTCACGATGACGTTCGCCACCACCTCGTCCTCGGTCAGGCGATCGCCGTCGACCTCAGCCACCGTCAGCGCATTGACGAGGCCCTCGGTGGGATGCGTCGCCTGGCTGCGAACCGCCTCCTGGAAGTAGGCCGTCATCTCCTCGAGGCTGACCGCCACCTTCGCCGCGCGGCCGGGATTGTGCTGGAAGTTGCCAAGCATCTCGGCGAAGTCCTGAGACCAGTCCTTGAGCCGGCGATGGTCCTCCGTCGGCACGCCGAGCATCTCGGCCGTGACGATCGCCGGAAGCGGGTTGGCCAGCTCCTCCATGATGTCCATCTCGCCCCGGGAATCAACCCGGTCGAGCAGTGAATCGGCGATCTCCTCGATATGGCTGCGCAGGCGCTCCACGCGCCGCGGGGTGAACGCCACCGCGGCCAACCCGCGCACGCGGTTGTGCTGCGGCGGGTCGAGGAACAGCATCTGGCGGACCATTACCTGCGCGATCGGCGCCAGCTGCTCCATGCCGAGGGCCGCCAGCTTCTCGGGCGTGTGTGTCCGCTCCGCGGAGAACCGGTGCAGAACCTCGACGACGTCGGCATAGCGAGTCACCACCCAGGCGTGCAGGTAGGGATCCCAGTGCACCGGATCCTCGGTCCGCAGCTGCTGGTAGAGCGGGTAGGGGTCCGCGAGGATCTCTGGATCGAGCAGGTGGTACAGGCTGAGGGGAGCGCCGGCGGTGGCTGTCATCGGGCGTCCGGGTGGTGCTCGTCGCCCGAGGATCCGCACGGAGTCGGCGCGCTCGCCGCCAGCAGACGCGCCGCGTCGTCGTCGCTCATCGCCTCGAGGTCGACGACGAGCAGGCGCTCCACCTCGACGGCCATCTCGGCCACGGTCGGGTTGTCGAACAGGCTGCGCAGGCTCATCTCAACACCGAATCGATCGCCTATGCGCGCGATCAGCTGAGCTCCGAGCATCGAGTGACCGCCGAGCATGAAGAAGTTCTCGTCGACACCCACCTCGGCGAGCTCGAGCAGCTCGGCCACCATCGTCTCCAGCACCCACTCGAGCTCGTTCCCCGGCCGCGCCGAATCCGCCGGCTGCGCGGTGTTGGAGGCGCTGGGCGCGGGCAGCGCTGCCCGATCCACCTTCCCGTTCGGCGTCAGGGGCAGCTCGTCGAGCCATACGAACGTGGCCGGGATCATGTAATTGGGCAGATGTCGCGCCAGATGCGCGCGGAGGTGCTCGGTATCCGGCCGACGACCGTCAGCCGGCACCACGTAGGCGACCAACCGCCGCTCGTCCGACACGTGCTCGCCGACCACCACCACGCTGGACCGGACGGCCGGGTGGCGGTGCAACGTGGCCGAGATCTCGCCCAGCTCGATCCGGTTGCCCCGGATCTTGACCTGCTCGTCGACGCGGCCGAGGAACTCGATCTCGCCGTCGGGACGCTGGCGGGCGAGGTCGCCGGTGCGGTAGAGCCGCCCCCCGGGCGCGGCGCTAAACGGGTCGGAGATGAACTTCTCATCGCTCAGGGCAGCCCGGTTCAGATAGCCACGGGCCACGCCGTCGCCGCCGATCAGCAGCTCCCCGGGAGCCCCTGGGGTGACGCGATCCAGCCGATCATCGACGATGTAGGCCTGGACGTGGGCGATCGGCGCGCCGATCGACGGCGCTCCCGACGGGTTCGCACTGGGCGCGACCACGCCCGAGGTGGCCACTACGGTCGCTTCGGTGGGTCCGTAGTTGTTGACCACCGCGAAGGGGAGCCCGGGGGGTGGATGGCGATGCAGCGTGTCGCCGCCGGTGAGCAGGTAGCGCAAGGCCGACTCGGCCGGCCAATCGAGGGTCATGACCGCCTCGGCCAGCGCTGTGGGCAGGAAGCTCACCGTGATCCGTTCGGCCACCAGCCAGTCACGCAGCCGGACTGGATCGGCCCGCACCACATCGGCGGGAACGTGGACGGAGGCACCCGCCGCGAGGTAGGGCCACAGCTCCCAGACCGTGGCGTCGAACCCGGGGCTGGCGATCTGCGTGGCGCGGTCGGCGGCGGTGATCGCGAACGCGTGCTGGTGCCAGGCGATCAGCTTGCGCAGGCTGGCGTGCTCGACCAGGACGCCCTTCGGAGTGCCCGTCGAGCCCGAGGTGTAGATCACGTAGGCGAGGTCTCGGGTGCCGTTGGCGGCCGCCGGCGCCACCGTGGGCTCGAGGTCGAGCCCGGCCTGGCCCGCATCGAGCGCGACCACAGTCGTCTCCGCCGCGTCCAGTTGGGCGGCCACCGCCCTGCTGGTTACGAGCACGTCGGCGCCGCAGTCAGCAAGCATGAGCCCGAGCCGCTGCTCGGGATGGCTGGGGTCCAGAGCCACGTACGCGCCCCCTGCCTTGAGGATGCCGAGCGCCCCCACGACCAGCGCGGCCGACCGTTCCAGGCACAGGCCCACGGGGCGCTCGCGATCCACGCCGAGCGCATGCAGGCGGTGGGCCAGCTGATTGGCACGCCGCTCGAGCTGGCCGTAGGTCAGCGTCGCGTCGGGTCCCGACGCCGCGATCGCATCGGGCCGGGCGATCGCCTGGGCGGCGCACAGCTGCTGAACAGAACCTTCCCCGAGATCCGCGGGCGATGCCGAGCCCTCGCGCGCAGCAATTACCACCCCGGGCGGTGAAATGGGCTCATTAGCTTGACCTTGTGGTGTTGACCCCATGCGACGCAGTTCCACGAGTCAGGCGGTCGGCCCTCCGAGGCGACCCTGGATTGACCCCCAAGCAGACGGTCAGGCGCGATTATAGTGCCCCCCTAGGGCTTGATTCCTCGTCCGGCCTGGCTGCGCTCATGATGGCTAGGTAGCACCCGTGGTGCTACCGTGTGGTTGTGGCGAAGATCAGCGTGAGCCTCGACGACGATCTGTACGAGCGTGTCCGTGACGCGGCCGGCCCGCCCGGCGTCTCGAGCTGGCTTGCGGACGCCGCATCCGCCAGGTTGCGCGCGGAGGCGCTGCTTGCGGTCGCCGAGGAGATCGCCGCGGCAACCGGCGGCCCCTATAGCGAGGATGAGCTCTCCGAGGCGCGTAGATGGCTGCGGTCGTCCTCGACACTGGCGCCCTGATAGCGATCGATCGCGGCGATCGCCGGATTGGCGCGGTAGTGCACGAGGCCGCACGCCACGGAATCGACGCCGTTACATCATCGGTGTGTGTGGCGGAGGCATGGCGAGATCCCGCGCGACACGCGAGACTTGCGCGAGCGCTGGCGGGAGTGATCGAGTACGCGCTGGACCCGCACACCGCGCGCGCGTGTGGAGCTGTGCTGGCTCGATCGGGCACCAGCGAGGTCGCCGACACAGCCGTCGCGCTGCTCGCACACGATCACGACGTCGTCCTGACCAGCGACGCCGGGGATATCCAACACCTGCTCGACACCACCGGCAGCGCCGCCGAGATTCGCCGCGTCTAAATTCCCGCCTGGCGGGGCGGAGGGCTGGCTGAGCACGAGCAGATGCCCGCCAGGAAGCTCTTGCACGTCGAGTCCAAGACGCTCACGCGCGACCTTGCGTTGCAGATCGATCGGGAACAGCCGATCCTCTCGGCCGCACAGCACTTCGGTGGAGACATGTCCGTCTCGCGCTGCGCTGGCGTGCGCGGCCGCCCGCCAGCCCACCGCGTCCCACCATGCGCGAGCCGTCTCGCCGGCTCGCGCGATCATCGCGTTAACCAGCACCAAGCGTTCCACCGGGACGTGCTCGCAAGACCAACGGGGCGCTAAAAGCCCCGATAGCAACACGCCGCGGGTGAACTGCGGTGCAGCGCGGTCGTACCTGCGCGAGTTGCGCGATGGCAGCCACGCGCGGCGCAGGAGTTCCCCGTATCCATCTGTGGCTACTGCGAGTTGAGGTACGTGATGACGGCGAGCACTATAGGCGCCGCGCGCGTTGAACAGGGGCCTGTGCCGTCGGCAGATCAAAGCCGGCCAGCGTCGCTCCGGCCAGGTTGTCGGCGGTGCCGAAGGTGATCGGAGGGTTCGCGGGCAGCGCGGCCGTCCTGATTGGCGCCCGCCTGCTGCAGGGCGTTGGTGCCGCGATGATGCTCCCGGCCGCGCTCTCGATCCTCACCACCTCGTTCAGAGAGGGCAAGGATCGGCTCACCGCGATCGGAGTGTGGGGCGGCGTTGGGGGGCTCGCCTCCGCCGCCGGCGTGCTGCTCGGGGGCCTTTTGACCGACGGACCCGGCTGGCGCTGGGTGATGTTCGTCAACCCGATCGCCTCCGTGCTCGTGCTCGGCGGGATCTTCCGGCTGATCGACGGCAGCGAACGGCGCCGGGCTCAGCTGAAGAACTTCGATCTGCTCGGAGCGATCCTCGTCACCAGCGGGATGCTGCTGCTCGTCTACGCACTCGTGAAGGCGTCCACTGTCGGCTGGAGCAATGCCCGAACGATCGGCGAGATCGCCGTCGCGCTGCTGTTCCTGGTCGCGTTCGTGATCAACGAGCTGCGGCATCGCAACCCGCTCGCGCCGCTGTCGATCTTTCGGATCAACGGGCTTGGGTTCTCCCAACCTCACGCAGCTGATCGCGATCGCCGGCTTCGGGACGATGTTCTTCTTCTTGACGATCTACATGCAGAACGTCCTTCACTACTCACCGCTGCAGGCCGGCCTCGCGTACCTGCCGCTGTGCTTCGCGATCGGCATCTCCGCCGGGATCGCCTCTCAGCTCCTCTCGCGCCTCGGGACCAGGCCGGTGATCGTTGCCGGCGCGCTGGTCTCCGCCGCCGGCATGTACTGGCTCTCAAGGATCCCCGTCCATGGCACCTTCATGCACGATCTGCTCCCGGGCATGCTCGTGCTCTCGTTCGGGTTCGGCCCGGTGTTCGTCGCCGTGACGACCGCCGCCAACGCCGGGGTACCCGCCGACAAAGCGGGGCTGGCCGCCTCGCTACTCAACGCCTCCCAGCAACTCGGCGGTGCCCTCGGACTGGCGATCTTCACCGCGCTCGCCACCAGCCACACCCACAGCCTGCTCGCCGCTCACACTCCGCCCGCGCAGGCGCTCACCGCGGGCTTCGGGCGAGCGTTGCTGCTCGGCAGCGTCTTCCTCGCCGCCGCCGCGGTCATCGCGCTGAAGGCGACCCAACACACGCGGCGAGGCGCAAGCGGACGAACCCCTCGCCGACGTCCTGCCATCCAAGCCGGTCATGCGTGAACCGGTCCCGGCGTGACCACGACGACAGTCCCGCGCCTACTTCCACCATCCACTAGAGGACGCCACATGAGCACCGCCACCGAAGCTCCCCCCTTACGCCCCTTCCAGATTGATGTGCCCGATTCGGATCTCGCAGATCTCCGTGACCGGCTGGCTCGCACACGCTGGCCGGCGCAGCTGCCCGGGACGGGCTGGGAACGAGGCGTCCCAGCGGACTACCTGCGTGGCCTCGCGGAGTACTGGCGAGATGGCTATGACTGGCGCGAGCACGAGGCGCAGCTCAACAGCTACCCGCAGTTCACGACCGAGATCGATGGTCAAGACGTGCACTTCCTTCACGTGCGCTCGCCCGAGCCTGATGCCCTCGCGCTCGTGATGACCCACGGCTGGCCGGGATCGATCGTCGAGTTTCTGCAGATGATCGGCCCGCTGAGTGACCCGCGCGCCCATGGCGGCGATCCCCACGACGCCTTCCATCTCGTGATTCCCTCCCTGCCCGGGTACGGGTTCTCCGGACCCACTAACGAGCCCGGCTGGGACACCACGCGGATCGCGTCCACCTGGGCCGAGCTGATGGATCGTCTTGGCTACGAGCGCTACGGCGCCCACGGCGGCGACACCGGCGCGATCGTCTCACCGAAACTCGGGCGGATCGATCCAGACCACGTCGTCGGTGTTCACGCCAACGGACTGATGGCCTTCCCGTCGGGTGACCCTGGCGAGCTCGAAGGGCTCAGCGACCGAGAGCAGGAGCGACTCGGGCTGTTCAAGCGCCGGCAAGATGAATTCTCGGGCTACGCGATCCTGCAGTCCACCCGACCGCAGACGCTCGCCTACGCGCTCACCGACTCACCCGTCGGGCAGCTCGCGTGGATCGTTGAGCGCTTCAAGGACTGGACCGACCCCGCCGCCGAGCTGCCCGAGGACGCCGTCGACCGCGACCGCATCCTGACCAACGTCACGATCTACTGGCTGACCGCCACCGCCGGACCCGCCCAGCTCTACTTCGAGGACGCCGCCGGCTGGGGCCAGACCCAGGAACCCTCAGGCGTCCCGACCGGAGTCGCCGTCTTCGCCATGGACATCTCCATCCGCCGCCTCGCCGAACGCGAGCACAACATCACCCACTGGACCGAACACGACCGCGGCGGACACTTCGCGGCGATGGAAAGCCCAGACCTCCTCACCAGCGACATCCGCACCTTCTTCAAACCGCTACGCTGAGCCAGCGCTCGCCAGCCTCCCAGGTTGGATTGCAAATCACGGGCCGTCGACAATAGTCCTTCTCGTGACCGTTCGTGAGCTGAACCGGGCACTGCTCGGTCGCCAGATGCTGCTCGCGCGCCGCAGGGTCTCGGTGCCCGCGGCCCTCGAGCGTCTGGTGGCGCTTCAAGCGCAGTACGCCCCGTCGCCGTACATTGCGCTGTGGTCCCGAATCGAGTGCTTTCGCAAGGAGCAGCTGGACCGCGCGCTCTCCCGCGGTGACGCCATCAAGGGCGGCATGATGCGCAACACGCTGCACGTCGCCCACCGCGCCGTCTACCCACAGATCGCGTCGGCACACGCCGAAACGATGAGCGGGCGCGCAGCGGCCCACGGCGGAGCACCTGACGGCGTGTGGGCGGCACTGCCGGACACGCCGCTCGATCGCGAGAAGCTCTTCGCGCTCGCCGGCCAAGTGCTGGAAACAGCGGACCGTCAGGTGATCGCCTCCGTGCTACGGATGCTTCCGCTCGTGCACACCGACCCGATCGGCCCCTGGCCACACACCAAACCCTCCCCGGCCGTACGCTGGCGCGAGCCGTTGCCCGCGCCCCGCAAGGCGATCGGCGAGGTCGTGCGCCGCTACCTCGCCGCCTACGGACCTGCGACGCGCCAGGACATCCAGCAGTTCACCGGCTACAAGCAGCGTGAGATCGAAATCGCCCTCACCGGCGCGCGTGAGATGAGTGACGGCCTCTACGACGTCCCGCGAGCACTGCGCCCGCCCCCGGACGCACCCGCCCCCGTGCGCTTCCTGCCGCCGTATGACTCGATCATCCTCGCCCACCGCGACCGCTCACGGATCCTCCCCGACGAGTACTACGAGACGGTGATCCGGCGCAAGAACGCCACCACGCTCGGCACCTTCACTGCAGACGGCTTCATCGCCGGGTCATGGAAGATCGATGGAGCCCGACTCCATGTCGCGCCGTTCGCGCCGCTGCCCGCCAAGTGGCGCCGCCAAGTAGAGGACGAAGGCGCGCGCCTCAAAGCCTTCTGGAACAGGTAGCCATCGCCGCCTACCGAGATGGAGGGACCGGCAGCACAGTCGGAATCGGACGAGAGTTCCGCGCCGAAGCCAAAGCAGGCGCGTACGCGGACGGCCCGGCGCACCTCCTCCTCGCCAGAACCAGGGCTCAGGTTCTGCTTCCCGTCGTGGCCCCGGGCGTCGTTGTCAGCTCGAGCGTCCGGGCGATGCCTCGTTCGACGGCCTCGATGAGGTAGGGTCGAACACGGTCGGGCGGAATGATCGCGTGCACGGAGCGCGTCTCGAGCGCCCGTTGGATGCTGTGTACGGCATCGAACTCGGCGGCGATCTCCCCGACCTTCTCGGACCGTATCGCAGCCCGCAGGTCAGCCATCTCGGCTCGCAGACCGGCGCGTTCGTCGGCATCCGCGGCGGCTAGGCGGTCCTCGAGCCCCGTCATCCGGGAGTCGGCATCGGTGCGGGTCTTGACCTCACGGGCAAAGACCACGCCCGCCGCCGGGGCGCCACCGATGACCGAGGCGTACGAGCCCTCGACGGCGATCACTTCGAGGTTGTCGTTCAGGGCTGCCGAGAACACCACGAAGGCGCCCCCGTGGTATCGGGAGACGACGCAGAAGACGATCGGTCCGTCGAAGTTCACGACGGCGCGGCCGATCTCTGCGCCGTACTCGAGCTGGAGGCTTCGCATCGACTCCGGCGAACCGTCGAAGCCCGAGAGATTGGCCAGGACGACCACGGGGCGATTGCCGCTCGCCGCGTTGATCGCGCGCGCGAGCTTCTTTGACGAGAGCGGGAACAGGGTCCCCGCCGTCCACTGGTCCGGCCCGTCGGCCGGCAGGAAGCCGTGACGAACCAGGTTCCTGGACTCGATCCCGAGCAGCGTCACGGGATAACCGCCGAGGTGGGCGTCGAAGACCACGGCGGTGTCGGCGTTCGCCATGCCCGCCCAGCGCTCGAGCGGCTCGTGGTCCTGGTCGATCGCAGATCGCATCACCGTACGGATCTCGAACGGCTTCTTACGGTCCGGATTGGTCTCGTTTGAGAAAATGTCCCCGACCTTGACGAAGTCGCTAGCCACGTCGCCGTGCGAGTACTCGCAGATGTCACGATCGAACGGGTCGGCAGTCCTAGCCCGCCGCGGGAAGCGCTCGCCGGGCGCGACGTAAGTGTGATCGTAGTGGGCGAAGAGAATGTCGAATCCCGCGGCCAAGTCGCGCGCCCAGTACTGGCCCTGGCCGTTCGGGCCCATGATCCGGTCGTATCCACCGATCCCGAAGTTGTCCTCGGCGGATACTCCCCCCGAGTAGTTGAGCGACAGCTTGCCGGTCAGGACCATGGCGCTGTCCGGTGTCATCACCAGGATGCCGCGGGTGTGCATGAGCATGGTCGCCTCCGCGTTCCAGTATGGCTGCGCGCCCACGTTGATCCCGGCCACGACGATGTTGACCTCCCCCCCGATCTGCGTGAACGTGATCAGGCGCCGCAGCACCCTGGAGACCCAGTCCATGTTCTCGGTACCGCTGTCCATCGAGATCTTCGCTCCTGATGACAGAGCGATCCACTCGACGGGAACGGACATCTCCTCCGCGAGGTCCAGCGCGGCGACGATTCGCCGGCACTCGGGTTCCGCGATCGCGCCCAGCGCCCTGGTCGGGTCACCGAAAAGCGCTACCCGGACCATGCCTTCCGGATAGCCGGGGGTGACGGTGGAAACAACACCGACGACGATCCCTGCCCGATTGTCGCCGTAAGGTCGCTCGACGGGCAAGAGGCGGCCGTCCTCCCCCAGGTCGTACTCCGTGAACTGTCCTCCTAAACGCGTGAGGAGGGGGATGAGCTCATACGGGTACACCGCGCCCCGGAGCCGCGACTGGAGCACCTTCTGGTCATACCCGTCGAGCGCAGGCAAAGGCTCGACGGGTGGCTCGGTGATCCGGAGCGCGACGCCGGTGGCCGGCTGGTAGGAGAAGCACAGCGCCATCTCACGGGCCTCGTTCGACGGCGGCTGCGGGATGCGGGCGTGGGCGAGGACTTCTTCCAGCCCCAGACCCGCGGTCAGCGGCGCGAGCCTGCTGGCCACGCCGAGCAGGTCGTCCAGCGGCAGCTCAACCGGCGAGGAGACGTACAGGAAAACGCGGTTTGAGTGCAGACGCTTGCGCGGGGGTCGGTGGGCTTGAAAGTTACGCATACCCTCAAGGCAGGCGCCGAGGACTCGCTCGAGTTCGGGGATCGCGAGCAGACGGCCCGAGGCGTCCCGGGAGGGGCTGAGGTCGCGCACCTCGGCGAGCGCGACGAGGCGCTCGTCGGCGGCGTTCGCGCGCGCCACACATCGGAACAGGTACACGCCATCGAGCGAGGGCAGCCGCGTCACCTCGAAGTTGGAGAGCCGTTCGAACTGCAGACGCCGAGCCATCATCGGATGAAGGCCTCGGATCACGCGATCCTCCTGCAGGCCCTTCTCGGCCGGTCGGAAAGTGAAGTGGTGAATGTCGGCGCTGCTGAGGCTCTACACCGCGACCGCGACCTGGAGCACTCGCCGGGGAAAGCCGGTCCTTCCAATTAGGCCACCGAGCTCCTCGACCATGACATCGGGGTCGGCCGGAGGGTCACTCCAGGACAGATAGAGGTCGACCACAACGTTCGTCGGATCCGGGACCTCACTCACCAAGCGTGCGACGGCCGATGCTGCGGCGGACAGCTCGGACACGTCGGCCAGCGTCGCGATGAGACGCACGCGCTCTCCAGCCAGCATGTAGTCCGCGGTGACGAATTGCTGTCCGTCAGCCCTGAAGGAACTGACCTCCTCGAGCTGCCGGATCTTGTAGTACCGGCGGGCGAGGACTTCGAGCATCGGCTCGTGCCCCTTGACCGGTGAGGCGAGTCGTTCCGCGAGCAGGCCCATGAGCGGCTGGGGACTTGACACGAGCGACTGAATCCGATCGGCGTAATCGTCCGCGTCGGGTTCGGCGTCTAGATAACTGAGCTGCTCCCGCGCATCTGCGAACACTTGTGCCCGCGCTTGCTCGATAAGCGGCTGGTCGAACAGCCGGAAGCGCGCGGTCCGCGCCAGCTCCCCGACCACCGGATAACGGACCTGGGTGGCGACGATCAGCCGGTCGAGGGTTTCGCGCAGCTTCTCCCGTAGTGGATCGACGAGCTCGTCGGCGTGCCGCAGTCGCCGATCGAGAAGTGCCAGCACGGCTGGAAGCTGGGAAGGCGCCCGCTCGTGGGCGAGGAAGACGCGGTACACGGCCTCCTCGAGCTCCGGGCTCCGATCGAGGTCTGACACGCCGTAGTGGATCAACACCCGACGAAGCCTCGCCCGAAACCGCTCGGGCAGCCCCTCTCGGTCGCAATCGAGGGAGCGCAGATAGGAGCGGAAGTGCTCGCGCGGGCTGTGCACGCGCTCGTCTTCTTCCTCCTGGTCGGCGGGCAGATTGTGCGAGAGCTCGCACAGCTCCGCGAACGTCTTCAGCAGCGAAAGCTCACCATTGAGCAATTCCGGATCGTCGGGAGCCAGCTTCTCCCGCGCGCGCTCGAACTCGTCGACCAGTGCGCGGGCCTCCCGCGGAGCAACGTCGAAGCCCATCAGCAGGCTGCGCAGCACGGCCAGGTGCGCGCGGCTGCGAGCAGCGGGATCCTCCTCAGGGGTCACGAAGTCGAACTGGATCCGCGCTCCCTCGAGGGCGTCCACCGCCTGTACCCCGCGCGGTGTGATCCGGACGAGCGGAACTCCGGCGTCGACGTGAACGTTCGCGGCGACGAGAACATCCCGGACTCGTCCTGCGTGCGGTGCCACCACCGTCGTCTCCATCTTCATGCTCTCGAGCACCGCGATCGGGGCGCCGGCCTCGATCTCGTCGCCCGCCCCAACGCGGACGTTGACGACCAGCGCCGGGGTCGGGGCGCGGACGAGACCGCCCTCGTCTCGTGAGACGCGGTGGCTGACGCCATCGACCTCGACGATGCGCTCCGGACCGTGCGACAGCGAGATCGCGCGGAAGGTTCGGGCGCCGATCTCGAGTCGGCTCTCGAAGCCGCGGAAACGTTCCACGTTTACGTCGAACGCGCATCCGTCGACCTTGATCCGGTACCTGGTCGGGCTCAGCTGGGCGACCTCGACGCGGTAGGTATGGCGGAGATGACGGAGCTCGAAGACGCGACCAACTTCATGAGTGGCCCGCGGACGGCCGCGGCTGGCCGAAGCGTAGAACCCCCGCCGCTCCACCTCCTCCTCGGCGTCGTAGCCTTCGATCGCTGCTGACACGAGCGCTACGTCGGCGTAGCGCGGCGCAGCGAACGAGCCCGACGCGAGCAGACCGTCGAGCCAGTCGGTGTCGACATCTCCGGCGATGAGCTCGGGGCGATCGAGGAGGTCGAGGAGGAACGACTTGTTCGTCATCCCACCTCGCAGGACAATGGTCGTGTCCTCGAGCGCCCGGCGCAACCGCGCCCTGGCCTCCGTCCGGTCGCGCCCCGAGGCGATGACCTTCGCGATCATCGAGTCATACTCGGCAGGCACGCTGTCGCCCTCGCACACGCCGGTATCGACTCGGATTCCAGGGCCCGTCGGAAGGCTGAAGAGCTCGACGGTCCTCGGTGCCGGCGCGAACCCGGCTTCCGGATCCTCGGCGTTGAGTCGTGCCTCGATCGCATGCCCCCGCGAGACGGGGGGCTCCCCCTCGAGTCGCCCGCCCGCGGCGATGTGGAGCTGCAGCTTGACGAGGTCGACCCCCGCCGTGACCTCGGTGACGGGATGCTCGACCTGAAGGCGTGGGTTGACCCCAAGGAATGTGAACTCGATGTCATTCGGTCGGTAGAGAAACTCCACGGTGCCCGCGCCGCGGTAGCCGGCGGCCCGCGCCAGGTTGATCGCCGCCGTCTGCAGCAATTGCGCTTGCTCGTCATCGAGCGCGGGCGAGCGCGATTCCTCGATCAGCTTCTGGTTGCGCCGCTGGATCGAGCAATCGCGCACTCCCGGCGCCCACACTTGCCCATAGTTGTCCGCAACCAGCTGCACCTGGGCGTGGCGTACTCCGGACATGCGACGGTCGATGAACAGCGTTGCGTCGCCGAAGGATCGCAGCGCCTCTGCGCCGGCACGTTCGAAAGCCGAGACGATCTCCGCCTCGGAGTCGACGGTCCGGATGCCGCGCTCGCCCCCACCAGCGCGGGCCTCGATCATCAGCGGATAGCCGACCCTGCGTCCGTATGCGATCGCGTCCTGCGGCGTGTCGACGGGGCCGCCGCTCCAGGGCGCGACAGGCAGCCCCGCTTGGCTGGCGAGGAGTTTGGCACTGATCTTGTCGCCCAGGCGGCGCATGACCTCGGCGGGCGGCCCGACGAAGACGACACCCATCTGCTCGCACAGCTCAGCGAAAGCGGGATCCTCAGCAACGAAGCCCCACCCGACCCAGGCCGCGTCTGCTCGGCTCGCGCGCAAAGCCCGAGCGAGCTCTTGGTGATCAAGGTAAGGGCTGGGTGCTAACGCCGAGCCGATGCACACGGCCTCGTCCGCCTCGCGGACGAACATCGCCCGGCGCTCACCCTCGGTGTGGAGGGCGATCGTTCGGATCACAGAGCCATGCTCGTGGTTTAGCTCCCGCACCGCCCGGATCAGGCGCATGGCGGCTTCGCCACGGTTGACTATCGCTACGCGGCTAAGCACTCGCCCCGCGTCCTTAGCCGCCGAAGGCGACGCGTACATCTTCGGAGGAAGGGATTCGCGTCTCCGTTGGGATTCTGAGGACCTCGACCGCGTCCCCGTGCTCGGGCACGACGACCGCCGGGTCGACGCGGAGCACTGCGTATCCACCGACCGCCCCGGCCCCGAAGCCCGGCGTGAAGACCCGCATCGGCCTATCGATCACGCCTTCCCGGACGCTGTCGTAGAGGGCGATTGGGATACTGGCCGCGGATACGTTGCCGACTTGCTCGATGTTGAAGTAGAGCTGGTCTCGAGACAGGCCCGCTGCCAGCGCCAGGTCCGTCACCATGGTCTTGTTTGCCTGATGGGGGACGATCAGATCGATGCTGTCGAGCAGCGAGCCCGATTCGCCCGCAGGGTGGGGGAGGGTGCGAAGCTCGCCCATCATCTGCGCGAGGTAGCGTTCCACGAGCGCCTTCACCTCTGGCCCGTAGACGGTGATGTTGTTGTCGAAGGCCGGGTTTGGCCAGATGATCGAGTTCACCTCGCCAACAGGACCGCTGGCGTAGGTCTGGACGACGTCGACATCAGGCGCTGCTCCTGCAGGCGCCGGAGCGAGCACGACCGCGGCGGCGCCATCGCCGAAGATCATCCGCGACGTGCGCACGCTGCCGATCTTGTCCGAGAACTTCTCAGCGAGGACTATCAGGATCGGGCGCTTCACCTCTTGAAGAAGTCGGACCCCCTCGGCTAAGCCGTATGGGAAGCCGGCGCAGGCCGCCACGAGATCGACCGACGCATGCGTCTGGAAGATCCCGAGCTCTCCCGAGAGCCAACACGCGACCGAGGGAATCAGTCTGCTGGAGGTGCACGAGCAGAAGAGGAGCGCTCCGATCTCGTCTGCGGTGTGGCCAGCACCCTCCATCGCGGCCTGTGCCGCCGCCAGTGAGATGTCCTCGAGCGTCCGGGCGGTGTAGCGCCGCGCCTCGATCCCGGTCTTTACTCGGATCTCATCGGCAGTCATCGGCGACCAGTTGTAGGCCGCGTTGCGGATCACGTCCTCGTTCGTGCAGACGTGCTCGCCCTTGACGACGGCGAGAGACTCCACGCGAGGCATGACCGCGAACGCGTCGCGGACGACCACGGGCGTGAACGGTGCGACGGGTTTGCGGGCCTCGGCCGGCGAACTCGAATGGCCACGGACGGGAGGAGCGGCCTTCATCCGGCGGATGAAGTCGAGAACCTCACGGCCGCGCGGCACGCATAGGACCACGAACTCGTCGTCACCGATCGTGCCGACCTCCGTCAGGCGCGTCTGTGCCCGGTCCCAGGGATAGTGATCGTGGAGCACCATGGCCTGTCGGTGGAGGGCCTCGAGCTCAGCCACGTCCTCTGTGCAGTCGAGAACCTCGTCGTAGCTGTAGGTGCGGTAGTCGGGATCGTAGTCCGCCAGACAGAAGGTGAGGTTCAGGGGTTCGCGGGTCGTCTCAGCCACCGTTGGTTCGATGGCTGGAAGCTCGGCCGCGTGATGTCGCTTGTGCCGAAACAGGTCGAACAGGATCGCGAAGATGCGATCCTCGGCGTCGACGTCCCATGTCGCGGGCAGCGTCTCGTAGGTAGTTGCGACGGCTGAGATCTTCCGCTCGCCATCCTCCCAAGGGGTCAGGATCGGTAGGAACACGTCGTCGCGCCCGCGCGGCACGTCCCGCCATCGCGTGGGCCGCTTCTCGTACATCGTGATGGCGAAGCGTTCGGCCCACAAAAGGTGGAGCGCGAGATCTCGCAGAAGCTCGAAGCGCCCCGGGTAAGCGCCCGACCCGACGCGCTCGAGGAGCTCCGTCCCGGTCGGCGCCTTGGCCTCGAAGTCGCGGCTGATCACCGCCTCGAAGTGCTCCAGCGAGTCAAATACCGAGAAGTCCAGACCAGGGAAGAAGTTCGAGGGAAAGACGAGACGACCGTGCCGGTTCACAACGAACTGCTTCATTGCCGCGCCCCCGGTCCCGAGGTCGGTCGAGACTCCCCGCGACGTGGGCAGTCAGCCGAAGCGCGACTGGCGTCGCCGGATGTTCGGTCGCCGAGGCCGGGACCAAGATCGCCGCGCCTCGGCAACTCGGCAGGGGCTGACCCGCCAGCCATACGTCTACACGCCCACGCGGGACGTTCGTGCGCGACCAGAGCGGTGCGTCAACCGAGCTCGCGCGCCCCACGCTCCGCCGCCCGGTAGCGACATGGTTATCGAATCCGTCATGGGATCGTAAGCCTGCGGAGGATGTCGATGCCTTCGTTGCCCGGACGCCACCTGATGATGGCGACGGCGCCGCTCGGTCCCATTCGGCGAGTGTAACCACGAGGGCGCTGCAGGGTCCAGGCGTGCGTCCGCGACAGCGGACCCATTCGGACTCATTCCCCTGGCCACGTGCCAGCAAGATGTTGGGATCACATCATCCTTGCGAGCCATGGGCAGGCGGACCCAGGCCGCTCGCGTCGGCGCTTGAGGTCGAGCCGGGTAAGCCAACTCAATTCAAGGACTGGGCGAATCTGGAATCGAGCCCCATCGCATCGAGCTCTCGCGGTGCCGCCGGGTGCCTGGGGCCCCATGCTCACCTGCGTCGAGCTGTTCGGATCCTCAATCTCGTTCGCATCGGTACCTTCGGCTCCGTACTGGATCCGCCACCTCGGCGCGTCCAGTGCCCTAGACATCGCCACCGCCGCAAGCGCGAGCTAGGGTAGTTCGTTGGTAACGCTGGGACCGACCTTGGTCGGCGTCCCGCCGCTGGTCCATTCTGCGATCAGGCTGCCGTTTACCGCGCCGACCCGCACAAGGTCGTCAGGCGGGTTCGCCTGAAGCTGGTCGCACAGCGCTCTTATCTCGTCTGCGGCAACCTCAATCATCGATTCGTTGCTCATGCGGTCAGAGTATCCACTTCCCGCGTGTCAGCGCCCACATCGCCCGCATCACGAGGTCGAACCAGGACAATGCCGCGGGCGGTAGCAGACGCCGGCTCGCGCTCATGCGGCGCGAACCGCCGAGGCGGGAGTGACGCCTACATCGCGGTCACGCAGTCGAGTCGATGGCCGACCTATTCCGCGAGATCGAGCACGACGAGCGCGTACCCAAGGAGGAGAGCAGCGCCGCCATGGAAGCGCACGGTTCGAATAGGTAGGGACCAAGGCGCGGGGGCCGGAAGGCGGAGCTCGCATGGGTGGGATTGCGGATGAGTGGCGAAGCGATCCATATGACGCTAACGTCCAGTGACCGACCGCAGCGACGGGCGTGGAGGACCGGACGGTCCGTCACGGTCTAGCAAATCGCCTGCGAGACAGTGGAGTGTTGTGATGAAGGTTCTGGTGATTGCGAGCGAACCGATTTCCGCCGATCGACTGCGCGTGGCGCTTGGCGGGGCGACCGACGATGCGGAGGTCATGGTCGTGGCGCCGGCACTTCACCGATCTGCGCTGCGTTTCTGGCTCTCCGATGCGGACGAGGCGATCCGACGGGCAGAGGTGGTGCAGCGCGAGACGGTCGAGGGCTTCGACGATGCGGGATTGGATGCGCGCGGCGATACTGGTGAGGGCGATCCGGTCAAGGCGGTGGAGGACGTTCTCGTGACCTTTCCGGCGGAGCGGATTGTGCTCTTCACTCGCCCGGTCTCGGATCGGCGCTACGACAACGGCATCGACGCCGATGCGCTGCAGCAGCGGTTTGGCTTACCGGTCCAGCGAGCCGACTGAGCGGCCGGGAGCGTTGAGGGGCCGGCTCAGCTGGGGATCGCACGTGGGCGGCCACCCATGAGTTCGAGAAGGGTTGCGTCGGCGCGGCCCCCGCCCGGCGGCGCGGCTCGCTCGTTCGGGCGCGGCGTAGAGATAGGGCAGCGAGCGCGCGAGCTGCGACGGGCGCTGCTTGATGGGTTCAAGCAGCATGACCTGTTGACGTACTCGAGCGCGATCTCGTTTCAGATCCTCACGGCGGTGGTTCCGTTCGCCATGTCGATGCTCGCGCTCGCAGGGCTCCTTCACTTGGACGGCGTGTGGCGAAGCCACGTTGCCCCTGACATCCGCCCGCATGTCTCGGCCGCCGTGTTCAGCGTGATCTCGAGCGCCGTCGGCAAAGCGCTCTCAGGGAGGCAGCTGCTCTGGGCCACCCTCGGCGGGGGCCTCGCGCTGTGGCAGGTGTCGGGGGCCGTTCGGGCGGTGATGGGAGCGTTTGATCGGATCTACGGCGCGAACTCGGAGCGGCCGCTAGTAAGGCGCTATCTGATCTCGTTCGCGCTTGCGATGGCGACGGGAGCGTGCTTCATCGCGGCCACCGTGTGCCTGGTGCTCGCGCCGTTCTTCTCGGTGCGCCACCCCGGGGCGGCGTGGGACGTATTCGCATTCCTGGCACGGTGGGTCCTGGCGGTCGGCTTTCTCTCGCTAGCGGTCGGCCTGCTCGTCCACGTCGCACCGGCAACATTCCAGCCGCTGCCGTGGGTCAGCATCGGCACCGCGATAGTGATCGTGTCGTGGGTGTTGGTTTCGGTTGGGTTCTACTTCTACTTGACCGGCCTGGCTTCGTACGGGTCGGTGTTCGGCAGCCTCGCGTCAGTGATCGTAGTGTTGGCCTACCTCTACGTCTCTACCACCGCGTTCCTGTTCGGAGCTCAGCTTGACGCGATAATCCGTGCCCAAGCCACTGGCGTCCTCTCCGGCGTCGAAGTCGACTCGCCGGATTCCTGAGCCGCGATCTCCCAAGTGGCATAGGGCGCTCCGCGAGAGCTGTTGCGTGCCTCGTCAGAGCCAGCGCGGCTCAGGCAAGTCAGGTTTCGAGCAACGCTGACCGGACCCCTTTCGAGCGGCCTGACACCAATTACAAGGCCGTCTGCGAAGTGAACCGAACGAGCCGGGGCCAGGCGGGGTTGGGGGGCCCCGGCTCGTTGGGGACGCGCCACGCACGCGGCCGGTCAGCCGGCGGATGGTGGTCCGCGCTCCGTCGGTTCGAGTGCTCCCGCGGGGCAACGGGAGCCTCGCCGCGCGCCCCGACGAGGGGAGGGCGCAATGGCGGCAAGATCAAGGAGGCCGGCGCTTCGCGGGGATCGCGCGACAGCGACACGGTCCTCGGTGCCCCGACGATCTCGCAGCTGGGAGGCGTGGGAGCGAGCGCGATTCAGCCACTCCACGAGAGCACGCCTCGTGGGTGCTGTCGGGGATCTGGCGTCTCTGCTCGGCCGGATCGGGGCGGGCCGCTTGGTCAATTCGCCGAATGCGGGCGTCTGACGCAGGTGAGTCGGGACGACGACTTTGCAATGATCCGCACAAGCGAGTAGAGTTCCTCGCGGGCGGTTGCTGACAAGCCGACCAGTCGTCACTGCAGCTGACCTTTTGCCGTCGCTGCGACTCGCCGATGCGATTTGGCCCCCGCCCTAGTTGATCCCTTAGGGGGTTCGCGACCCGCCGGGCGCCGCTCGGACGGGGACTGAATCCAGAAGGAGAGGTTCTCTCATGATCGTTCTCGGCATCGCACTGCTGATCATCGCCGCCCTGCTTCCCAAGCTCGCCGTCCTCTGGGGGATCGGCGTTATCGTGCTGGTGGTCGGCGTGATCCTCGCCGTCCTCGGCACGATGGGACGGGCCGTCGGAGGTCGCCGCCACTACTACTAACCGTTGCGCTTCCGCGTCAACGAAGGGCTGAGCCAGCGGGCTAGGTTCTGCGATCGAGTCGACCACAAGCGACGCGGATGCGGACGTTTCTCACACGCGGCGGCGCAGCGCTGACATTGCGAGCGCCAGTCTAGTCTTGGCTGGCGAACACGAGGCATCCGTGCCGCCCCTCGGTGGTGGCCATCGTGTCTACGCTGACGTCCGGCGCGCCCGCGACGATATGACCATGCCGCTCCAAGTGTTGGGGTCAGCTGCCCGCGAGTTCCGCGACGTTCTCCGCGCGGCCACGACGACCCACCGTCGCCTGCGCGACCAGCTCGTGACCATCGTCGTGGCGACTGTCGGTATTGACCTAATCTGCGCGGTAGCGGCTTTCTTGCTCGAGCGCCACGCCCGGCAGACCGAGATTAAGACATTCGCCAGCGCCGCGTTCTGGACGACGACGCAATTGCTGACCGTTTCCTCGCAGGTCAAGAATCCGATCTCGGCCGGCGGACGAGTCCTCGACGTGTTCATGGAGATCTACGCGATCACCGTGATCGCAACACTCGCCGGCGCGCTGGGAAGCTTTCTTCAGAAACGCGGCCAAGAGATCGACGACAAGCGCTGACCGACTCGGACGACATGGCGCGTACGATTAGCCATTCCTGAGCTCGTGCTGGACAATAGGATGCCCTCCCCCCGAGACAATGGCCGTTGCTCGTGGGCAGGTACCCCAACCCCCGCGCTGCCTAGGTGATACGGTCAGATTCGGACCCACAGGAGCACCAGGATGACGCCGTACTCGATTGAAGACACCGGGCTTGTGCGAGCGCTGCTGGCACCGCTGCGCACGCCGCAGCGCGTGGTTGACAACATTGAAACAATCGCGTCGGCGCTGCTCGCTCTCCAGCGCGACGCGCACGAGCGCCTGGCGTCCGTTGATGAGCGCGTCGGCGCTCTGCTAGCGCCGCTCAACCGGCTCGATCGAAAGGTCACCGGGCTGCAGAAGCTCGAGCATTCCATAACGGAACAGACGGAAGCGATCCGCGCTGACCTCAATGCGCGTCTGCTGTCGGTCGAGGAGGAGGTCCGTGCGATGCGCTCGCCGATTGGGCAGATGTCGCGCGACCTCGCCACCGTCCTGGCACTGCTGCCGGACCCGAATGACGGTCCGCTCGCACGCCTTAGAGACACGCTCAGCTCGAGCTGACCTCGTGAGACAAGAACCAAACGGATGGGGAAGCAGCTCCGCGCCCTCAATGAGCGATGAGACGTGCGCGGCTCGCGGAGGCAGCGCTTAGACCCGATCAGACCTGGTCGTCGATGCGGATCGCGCGCTCGAGCAGCGCGTCGGCGTCTCCGCCTTCGCTCCTGATCGCCTCGAGCATCCCGGTGGCAAGTGCATCAAGCTTGCTCTGGATCGCGTGCTCAGAGCGCAGCTCGGCGTTCTTCAACAGGGCGACGAGGAGAAGAGTCGTGGCCGTGAGGGCGGATCCCGATGCCTGCTCATAGGCAGCGCTCGCGCCGACGGCGTAACCCCCAAGCCAGGCGAACACCAGCGCCAAACAGAACGCGAAGAAGACAGGAGAGCTAGCGAAGTGGGACGCACGCTGCGCGAACTCGTCAAATCGGCTGCGACGATCCGTTTCGCCTCGGGCGACTGGATGCTTCAGAGACATCCGGCTCCAGTGTACGGGCCGTCGAATCGCAAGATCGACAGAGTCGCACGCGGTCGCCACGCGTGGTTGCGCGCCCTGGCCGGTACGCCCGCGACCGATTACCGGGGGTCGCCGTGGGACAGCGGTGGGTCGCCGCTCCCGATCGACCGCGTGGCGGTGACGGCGCTGTCCAGGTCCTCAGCGACGGCTGCCCGCGTGTCGAAAGCGGTGAGCTCGAGCACGCGACGTGCCGCGCTTCCCGTCGGGGCGACGACGGCGAGGCTCTGGCCGCGTCGGCCGAGGCGTATCTGCAGATCGTAGAGGATCGCAATCCCCGTGCTGTCGAGATGGCCGACCTGCTCGAGATCGACGACGAGGCCAAGTGCCTGATGGGAGATGTCGCTGAGCTCGCGCCCGATCTCCGTCGCGTTGGAGGCATCGATCTCGCCGCCGACGGCGGCGATGATGAGCCCGTCTTGCTCGCGGAGGCTCACCGAGGCAAGCAGATCAGCAGGAGGCATAACCGGCCCGGGTCGGTGCGAGGCAGGTGGTGGCTGGGGGCTCATGGTTCGGAGCTCGCTCGGACGGCGGGGAGGACGCTCGGCGCGGCGGGCGCGGGATGCAGTGATTGACGCATGCGGACCCGGGTCCCCGACGGTCCCCGCTCGACCTCGACGGCGTCGCACACCGCGCGGATGAGCCGTAGTCCCCACCCGCCGCGCTCGCCGCGTGGCTCGCGCCAGCTTCCCTGGTCGCGAACGTCGAGCACGATCTCATCACCCACGAGCTCGGCGCCTAGCGAGAACGTCGCGTCGCGCGGGCCGTAGGCGTGCCGCACCGCGTTGGTGCACGCCTCGCTCCACGCCAGCTCGAGGTCACGCGCCACCCCGATCTCGAGCTCGGGGACCCCAGCGTGGAGCCACGCCCGCAGCCGGTGCCGGGCGACGGTGACCGAGTCGGTCCTCGCCGGAAGGGTGAGCGCCAGGCGACCGCCGGACTGTCCGAGCAGCCGCACGGTCAGCACGGCGACGTCGTCCTGGCTGGGATGGTCGCCGAGCATGCGATCGAGAACGTGATCGCAGAGCGCCTCGACATCGTCGGGGGCGTCGCGGAGTGCGTCGCGGAGGCGCTCGAAGCCGACGTCAATCGACTCGTCACGACGCTCGACGAGACCGTCGGTGTAGAGGAGAAGGGTGTCTCCGGCCGCAAGCGGATGGACCCGCTCGGTCGCCATAGGATGGTCATCGACGCCGAGCGGGAGGAAGGGCGTGGTCTCGAGGAAGCGCACGCGGCCGTCGGCGCCGACGATCGCGGGGGGCGGGTGGCCGGCGCTTGCGACGGTGACCGATCCAGCGTCCGCATCGAGGACGAGGAACATCACCGTAGCCACCATCCCCGGGCCGAGAGTGGCCTGCACCACCCGGTCGAGGCGGCGCAACGCTTCACCGGGAGGATGACCATCGATGGCGAAGGCGCGCAGCGCGCTGCGCAGCTCGCCCATTGTCGTGGCGGCGCGGACCCCGTGACCGACGATGTCGCCGATCATCACCCCGAGGCGATGGTCATCGAGGACGAGGGCGTCATACCAGTCACCGCCCACCTGAGCAGCGAACCCGCTCGGCCGGTAGCGCGCAGCGAGTTCGAGCAGGGGGTGGGAGGGCAGGCTCTCCGGGAGCAGGCTCCGCTGGAGGATCTCGACGAGCTCGAGTCCGTGAGCGTAGCGCTGGGCATGCTCGATGGCGATCGCCACGCGCTCGCCGGCCAGCGCGAGTAGCTCGAGGTCGCCGCCGCCAAAGCGGCGCCCCGGCCGCGCGCCCAGGTATAGCAGCCCGATCAGGCTTCCCGAGCTGAGCAGGGGGACGACGAGGGCGCTGTCGATCCTCGAGTCACGCCCGCCGGACTGGGGCGGCAGCTCGGCCGCCGGCAGAAGCGCGGGGCGGCGATCATCCGCGAGTCGCCCGAGCGCCCCCTCCCCGAAGATGACACGCCCGGTATCGGGGAGCGGGAACGGCTCGCCTTGGTTGGCGCGCAGCGACAGACCACGACCGTCGTCGTCGCGCAGGAGGACCCCGGCGGCGTCGGCATCGAAGAGCGTCGTCGCCCGCTCGAGGATCTCCGTCAGGAGCTCGTCGAGCTCGAGGTGGGCCAGCGCCGCGTCGCTCACGATCTGCAGCTTGCGCACGGTGGCGGCGACGGCCTCGGCCTCAGCCCGCGCCCGCGTCTGGCGCACGCGCTCGGCCCGCTCACGGCTGAACTCGACGAAGGCCGCCACCTTAGCCCTCAGGACGGCCGGCTCGAAGGGCTTTACCACGTAGTCGACCGCCCCGGTGGCGTAGGCAAGCGCGATCTCCTCGACATCGCTCGCCTGGGCCGTGAGGAAGATGATCGGGATGTGCCGGGTACGCGGCCGCGAACGGATGAGCTGTGCAGTCTCGAGGCCGTCCATCTCGGCCATGCGCACGTCGAGGAGGATCACCACCACCTCCTCGCGCAGGAGCACGCGCAGGGCCTGCTCTCCGGACTGCGCGCCCAGCAGACGCTCGCCCAGGGGCTCGAGCACCGCCTCGAGCGCGGTCAGGTTCTCCGGGTGGTCGTCGACGAGGAGGATGCCGGCGCGCTGCTCGAGCCCGTCCATCTCAGCCATGACGGTGTCGCTCTCGAGATCGCTGCGCGGCGCCGAGCTGGCGATCGGCTCGGACCCGGCGGCCGCTGGGCCTCCCGGCGGCAGCGGTCCGCCCAGGGCCTCAGGTCCGAAGCCGGCCATGGATGAGCGACATGAGTTTGTCGGGATCCACCGGCTTGGTGATGTAGTCCGACGCGCCGGCGGCGATGCTCTTCTCCCGGTCGCCCTGCATCGCCTTGGCGGTCACCGCGATGATCGGCAGCTCGCGCAACCCCGGAATCGCCCGCACGGCACCGATGGTCTCGTACCCGTCCATCTGCGGCATCATGATGTCCATGAGCACGAGGTCGATCCGCGGGTCTTGGCCGAGGATGGTCAGGGCCTCTCGGCCCGTCTCGCTGAACACCACCTCGAGGCCGCGGTCCTCGAGCATGCTCGCGAGCGCGAACAGGTTGCGCACGTCGTCGTCGACGAGGAGGATCCGTCGCCCGCTGAGGCTCGAGCGAGCATCCATCGCGCTATCGCCGTTGCCATCGCCGCCCGCGTCGGCGGCACGTTCGTCGCTCCGGTTCGGGGTGGCCGGGTGCAGGATCAGCGCCGTCTCGGCGGCGAGCGCGTCGTCGCTCTCGACGACCCGGGTCTCGAGCACTGGGGCGTAGCGGCGCAGGCGAGCCTCGTCGCGGGCGGTCACGGCGCGATCGAGGTGCAGGATGACGGGAAGTCCACGCAGGCCGGGCCGCTTGTGCAGCGCGTCGAGCAGCGCGAACACGCGGCTCTTGGACAGTCGCGAGCCGATCACCACGCAGTCCGGTAGGCCGTGCTCGAGCGCGCGGAGGACGCCCTCGGGCTCGGTCGGGCAGGTCAGCTCGACGCCGTGGTCGCGACCGACGACCCGCCGGACCGCTTCGAGCGCGAGGCCGCCGCGGTCGAGGACGATCAGTCGGCGCACGG
>JALYZL010000539.1 GCA_030948875.1 Actinomycetota bacterium | reverse complement strand
AGGGGAGGGTACGCAGCGAGTTGGGGCGGCAGAAGTCCCAGAATTCGATCAGCACCGGGCGCCCGAGCTGCTGATCCATCCGCAGCGAAGCGACGTTGATCCACGGCAGCCGGGCCGGGAACGCGGGGGCGGCGATATGGTCGACGGGCGCGCGCACGGCGGCCGATCGTAGACGCCCCGTGCGCATCTTGACGTCGGTCGAGGGTCGCTATACTCTCTGAAGTAATGAATCCCCATCGTGTTTTGAGGTGTTTGTCGAGATGAGCCCGTCAGGAGCCGAGGTCCTCCGCGAGATCAAAAGTCGGATCGACGAGGTCGATCCGTCCGCGGTGCGCGACCAGCTGGGCAACGGGGCCGTGGTGATCGACGTCCGTGAACCCGAGGAGTGGGGCACGGGTCACATCCCCGGCGCCAAGCACGTACCCAAGTCGTTCTTGGAGTCGCGGATCGAAGGCGCCGCCGGCCGCGACGACCACATCATTCTCTACTGCCAGTCCGGCAACCGCTCGGCTTGGGCGGCTCGGACGCTGATCGATGATCTCGGCTATGAGAACGTCGAATCGATGACCGGCGGGATCACGTTGTGGAAGGACCGGGGCTATGACGTCGAGCAGCCCCGCACGCTCACCGCCGAGCAGCGGGACCGCTACTCGCGCCATCTGCTCCTGCCCGAGGTCGGCATCGAGGGTCAGCAGAAGCTGCTCGACGCCAAAGTCCTGCTCCTTGGAGCCGGCGGCCTGGGTTCGCCGACTGCCCTGTACCTTGCAGCCGCCGGGGTCGGCACGCTCGGGATCGTCGACGACGACACCGTCGATCTGTCCAACCTGCAGCGCCAGGTGATCCACTCCTCCGAGCGGGTCGGGATGCCCAAGGTGGACTCCGCCGAGCTGACGGTCACCGCACTGAACCCCGACGTGACGGTCAAGAAGTATCCCGTGCGCCTGGGGCCCGAGAACATCATGGACATCCTGCCCGGCTACGACATCGTCGTCGACGGGTTGGACAACTTCCCCACGCGCTATCTGCTCAATGATGCCTCGGTGCGCCTGCAGATTCCCGTCGTGTCGGCGGCGATCCTCGGCTTCGAGTGTCAGCTGTCGGTGTTCAAGCCCTACGACGGCCCGTGCTACCGCTGCCTGTTCCCCGTCCCGCCGCCGGCCGAGCTGGCTCCGTCCTGTGGCGCCAACGGCGTCCTCGGGGTGCTGCCAGGCACCATGGGCCTGCTCCAGGCAACCGAGGTGATCAAGCTCCTCCTCGGCGAAGGCGAGTCGCTCGTGGGCCGTCTGCTGATGTACGACGCGCTTGCCGCCCGCGTGACCGAGGTCAAGGTTCGCCGCGACCCGAACTGCCCCATCTGCTCGCGTCATCCCGAGACGATCGGCGACGATGAGATGGGCGTCTTCCCCGACTACGAGGCGTTCTGCGCCGGCGCACACTGAGAGTAGGATGCCGTCAATGCACTTCCTCCAACTGACCGGGGCGGGCGCAACGCTCGCACCGAGGTGACACCGGTGGCCACGATTCGCATCCCGCCCGTGCTCCGGCCCTCTGTCGGCGGCGAAAAAGAGCTGAGCGCCGAGGGCGCCAACGTCGGCGACATCCTCCGTTCGATGGCGAACAGTCACCCCGACACCCAGACTCAGCTGTTCGCGGCTGACGGCGGCCTGAACCGCTACGTCAACGTCTATCTCAATGACGAGGACGTCCGCGTGCTCGACGGGCTGGACACCGCCGTCGGGGACCGCGACACGCTGGTCATCCTCCCGGCGATGGCGGGCGGGGCGGCGTAGCCCGGCCCCGTCCGGCGAACCCCCGACCCCGCTATACTTCCTGAAGCAATGGCCGATGAGAGGTTGCAGAACAAGCCCTGCGGGGGGCGTTACGGCGACATCGTCCAAGCGATCGGCCACACCCCGCTGATCGAGCTCAAGCGTCTGAGCCCCAAGCCAGGGGTGCGCATCTGGGCCAAGCTCGAGTCGCGCAATCCGACCGGCTCGGTCAAGGACCGGGTCGCCCGGGCCCTGATCGAGGACGCCGAGGAGAAGGGCCTGATCAGGCCCGGCCAGACGATCCTCGAGCCCACCTCCGGCAACACCGGCATCTCGCTGGCGATGATCTGCGGCCACAAGGGCTATGACCTCAAGGTCGTCATGCCCGACAACGTCACTCCCGAGCGCACGCAACTGCTGAAGATGTACGGCGCGGAGATCGTCTACTCAGAGGGCTCCAAGGGCTCCAACGGTGCGGTTGAGCTGGCACTGGACATGGCCGAAAAGGACGCCTCGTACTACATGCCCTACCAGTACGGCAACCAGGCCAATCCCAACGCGCACTACAACGGAACCGCGCTGGAGATCCTCGAGGAGCTCGATGACGTGTCGGCCTTCGTGGCCGGACTGGGCACCGGAGGCACGTTGATGGGCAACGGCCGCCGGCTCAAGGAGGAGCTCGGAGACGACGTCAAGATCGTCGCCGCCGAGCCGATGCAGGGCGAGCCCGTTCAGGGTCTGCGCTCCCTCGATGACGGCTTCATCCCGCCGATCATCGACCTCTCGCTGCTCGATCGCAAGATCTTCGTCACCAACCGCGACGCGATCCTCTGGACCCGCAGGCTGCTGGATGAGGAACGGGTCTTCGCCGGCGTGTCCAGCGGAGCAATCGCCCGAGTGGCGGTGCGGATCGCCGGCGAGCTCGATGAGGGCAACGTCGTGTTCATCGTCTGTGACGACGGTTGGAAG
>JALYZL010000526.1 GCA_030948875.1 Actinomycetota bacterium | reverse complement strand
CGCCGCCGACGAACTCGGCCAGCGCGAACTGCCAGCCGATCAGCAGCCACAACACGATGCCCAGCTCCACGACCAGGTTGGTGGAGGCGAACATGAACGTCATCGCGGCCAGAAAGTCGGCGCCGCGCGCGAACAGCGTCTTGGCCATGGCGCTCGCCGCGTACGAGCAGGACGAGGAGGCCGCCCCCAGGCCGGCGGCCCGGAGGATGGCCGCGGGACGGTGATCGCCCATCAGGCGATCCATCGCCCCGCGGGACACGAAGGCCTGAACGGCTCCGGAGAGCCCGAAGCCCAGCACCAGCGCCCACAGCGTCTCCCAGAACATGAAGAACGCCTCCCGCAGGCTGCGGCCGACATCCCCCAGCGCTCCCAGCGACGTCGCGGCAAGAGCCACGTGCGTCATCGCGGCTCCTTCGCGAGCCTCCTGCCGCGCCGTTTGGCCGCTCGGCAACGCGCCGCTGGGCGCGGAGTAGACGGATGCTTGCCATCTCGTCAGCCGGTCAGCGATGCTCGGGCGGGGCTCTCGCCGGTCGTCACGCCGCCGATCGATGCCTCGGCGCCGGTCAGGACGGCGTTGAACTTAACTGCGTCGAGCAGCTCGGCTATCGCCGGCTGCGCCCGTCCCGAGGTGACGGCGTCCAAGAAGCACGTTTCGAGATGGTTCTTGAGGATCAACCGGTTGACCCGCTCCAGCGAGGCCTGCGCGGCCGAGACCTGCTTCATCAGGTCGACGCAGTAGGCCTCCTCCTCGGTCATCCGCACAATGCCATCCAGATGACCGCGCACCGTCTTCAATCGGTTCAGAATCTCCTGTTTGTTGAGCGGCAACATCGGCAACCTTTGTTCGGGGGTCCCGACCCCACCTGGGGTGGGGTCTAGGATGAGAATAGCTGGCACGTCGCGCGCGAGAAAGGTATGAGCAGCTGCCGCCGAACTGGTTGACGATCATCGCCTGGGTGTCCATCGCGGGAGGATGCCTTTCCGCCGGCGCCGTCCTCTACGACATCTACATCCGCGGCCTGCGCCAGCCGATGCGGGTGATGGAGGCGGTGTGGCCTCTCACCGCGCTGTATCTGGGGGCGCTCGGATGGTTGGTCTACACCCGGCTGGGCCGTCCGGAGGTCACGGAAGATGTTGCCGAAGCCGGGGAGCGGGACGTGCCCGAGTGGCAGGGCGTCGCCGTGTCTGCACGCACTGCGGAGCGGGCTGCGCTTTGGGCGACGTGATCGGCGAATGGGTGGTCTTCGCGATGTCGCTCACGGTCGCCGGGGCCGCGCTATGGCCCGAGTACATCCTGGACTTCGCGATCGCCTACGCGCTCGGACTCCTGTTTCAGTACTTCGCCATCAAGCCCATGGGCGACCTGAGCACGCGAGCCGTGCTCCGACGCGCGATTCGCGCCGACACACTCTCGCTGGTCGCCTTCGAGGCGGGGATGTTCGCCTGGATGGCGCTCGTCTTCTTCGTCATCTTTCCCCACCCGCACCTCCAGGCCGATCACGCCGCCTACTGGCTCATGATGCAGGTCGCGATGGCGCTCGGCCTGCTCACGACCTACCCGGTCAACATCTGGCTCGTGCGCCGGGGTATCAAGCACCCCATGGGTCGACCCGTGCTCCCGCGGCCCGAGCCGGCCGTACGAGTGGCGGGACATGGCAGTGCGAGGCGCTGAGAGGTGCTGACCGAGCGGGTTCGACGCTGGCGCGCCGCGGGTGCGCTCGAAGGTATAATGGGCCGGCGGCTCTACGTGCAACGGCGCGCCGGCCATGGGCCGCTGCTGGTCTTCCTGCACGGCTTCCCCTCGAGCTCCTATGACTGGCGGGGAGTGATCGAGCTGCTCGGGGGTCGTCAGGTGCTGCTGTTGGACTTTCTCGGGTTCGGCCTCTCGGAAAAGCCGCGCGACCACGTGTACTCGCTGCGCTGGCAGGCCGACGCGGTGGAAGAGCTGGTCCGCCGAGCGGGCTCACCGCCGGTCGTGCTGGTCGCCCACGATGTGGGGACCTCGGTGGCCACCGAGCTGCTCGCCCGAGCGCTCGAGCGGAAGCTGACGATCGACGTGCAGCGTGCCCTGCTGTTCAACGGCAGCATCCTGCTGGACCTGGCACGCCCGACGATCTCTCAGAAGCTGCTGCGCAGCCCCGCCGGCCCGCTTGTTGCCCGGCTGAGCAACGAGCGGTCGTTCCGGATGCAGTTCGCCCACCTTTTCTCGCCGGAGCGTCCCCTCACTGCCGAGGAGGCGGCCGATCAATGGGCACTGGTGTCCCATGGCGACGGCCACCGGCTGCTTCATCGCACCATCCACTACATGAGCGAACGCGAGCGCCTGGCCGAGCGATGGCACGGCGCGTTTCGCGACTGGCCCGGGCGCCTGTCGCTCGCGTGGGGGCTCCAGGATCCCGTCGCGACGCCGGCGGTGCTGGGCGCACTGCGGGAGCTTCGTCCGGGCATCCCCGTGCGCGAGCTGGCGCAGGCGGGGCACTACCCGCAGATAGAGGACCCGACGGCGATGGGCGAGCTCATCGCGGGGGACCTTGACGCTCGCTAAGTACTCCTCTTCGTAAATAGGGCGACGTATGAGCGTCCGGATCTGGCCGTAGCGTGCGCGGCATCCATGTCCTCTTGCCGCCGACGGGATCGTCCCGTTCGACGCGGCGGTCGAGCAGCTCATGAGCGTTGAGCCCCTGCCGCTCCG
>JALYZL010000515.1 GCA_030948875.1 Actinomycetota bacterium | reverse complement strand
GTTCTGACCGGGCGGGGCTGCCGGCGGTGGCACCGGCGTGCTCGCGGGCATGGTCGCTGCCGCCGTGCTCGCCGCCGCGGACCTCTTCGCGCAGGCGCCGCTGGCCTGCTGCTGGCGCGCCTGGTCGATCGCCGCGACGAAATCCTGGTCGTACTGGCGGTCGTCGCTGGGAACGGAGCTCTCGGCGCGCGCGAGCACGCTCGGCGAGAACTGGCACGCTGGGATCGTGCGACGCACGGCGTAGGCGTGCGACACGGCCGCGAATGGGTTGCTCACGGTGGCGGTGGGGGCCGTCGACAGGTGGCCTCCGGTCGTAGCGATGGCGCGACTCGTGAACGTCGCGCCGGTAGCCGAGCGCAAGGCGATCCGGATCGATCCTGGGCCGGGCGGGCGGATGCGGGCAGTGAAATAACCGTAGATCGCGCTCGCGGGGACGCTCACGGTCGCGATCGTCTGGTACCCGCGCCGGTGGGCGGGTCGGAACTGGATCTCGGCGCGTTGGGCGATCCCTTTGCGGGCAAGGCGGAGCATGCCCCAGACGAGCAGCTTGGACCCGCCTCGTGGGTGCGGGTGGGGGATCCAGATCGGTAGCGCGTATCCCTTGAAGGAGGGTTTGGCGCGCCCGTCGAGAGGCGTGCCGGGGCCGTAGATGAGCCCGGTCTGAAAC
The DNA here is from genome assembly GCA_030948875.1 of Actinomycetota bacterium. GTDB lineage: Bacteria > Actinomycetota > Thermoleophilia > Solirubrobacterales > Solirubrobacteraceae > Palsa-465. Next base: position 2,033 of record JALYZL010000515.1, on the reverse strand, counting down.
GTCGACCAGTAGTCGCGAGAACCCGGGGTGTACTTGGTGTTGGGTCCGGTGTCGTAAAGCAGAAACTGCGCCATCGACCGGACCCGCGGGTCGCGCCAGGCCATGTAGTCGGCCTCACTGAGGTATTGGGCCTGCTCGCCCGGTGTGACCGGCTGAGTGGGATCGGGCGGGTTGGTCTGGTACCCGTACTCGGTTAGGTAGATGGGGATCTTCCGACCAACTCCATAGCTGGCAAAGATCCGGTCCAGCCCGCGCTCCAGGCGCCCGAGGTTGACGAGGGGAACGTAGCTGGCTACCGGAGAGCTGACGTCGGGGGCGAAGAAGAAGAAGTAGGGGTGGTGTGAGAACCCGGTCGCTTGGAACAGCGGTCCGTTGTCCGCCACGAAGGTCTGCGCGCTTGCACTCTCGGGGCAGCCGAGCGCCGCCGCGGCCGCACCGGTGAGCCGCCGGTAGTGCCCGTCCACGCAATACAGAGCGCGCAGGAAGACCATCGGGGGCATCGCATCGTCGGCGCGGGTGGCGCTGACGTAGCGCTGCGGGTTCGTGCCCTTGACCGGGACGATGGCGCCCTCAGGGGCGGTCTCGCCGACGAGGATGGTGTCGCTGCCGAAGGTGTGCCCGGTAGCCACCAGCGCGCCGACCGACGCGTCCGCCAGCGCGCGGTAGAGCCGGGGCGCGGCGGGGACCTGGCGATGCCCGACGGTCCGCCACTGCGGCGCCAGCCAGGCCGGCTGATTGGGCTCGTTCCAGATCGACCAGTAATCGACGCGGGGAAGGGCTCGGGTCGCTCCCGGGGGGACGTAGGTGCCGCTGTAGCGCGTCCCGAGCGCGCGCACGAACCGGCCGAAGGCGCGCGCCGAAGGCTCGTAGACCGCGGGGGTCGCCCCGGACCTCAGCGCGCGCGGCGCCGGGTGCATCGCCCACACCGGCCCGGGACCCGTGACGTCGAAGTCGACGCCGATCCCGCGGGCCTTGGCCATCTCGACGATCCTGTCGTAACGACTCCACGCGGCGGACCCGTAAGCACTCGGTTTGGCGGCGTCGAAGCCGGCCGGCGCCGCGGTCGAGGTGGGATTAGGGGCGAGGTACGCCCATTCGATCGTCAACCTGATTCGGTTCACGCCCAGCCCCTTGAGGACAGTGAGGGTTTGTGCCACCGTGGGCCCGTCGGCGTAGAGCAGGTGATCGTCGTCCTGGAAGATCGACTCCGGACCGTGTGATGGGGGTGACGCGCCGCCCGAAAGCACGACCACGAGCAGGGCGATCACAACGACGGCGGCGGCGGCCAGGGCGGCGGCGCGAATCGGTATGCGTTTCATCATCGCGGAATGTGGCGCAGGGAGCGCCCAGGCATGCGGAGGATAGGCGGCGCGCGGCGACGCGCGGCCGGTTCCCCTTAGCGTCCTGCTCCCCGGGCCCGCGCTCGACGGTACGGTCTAGCTTCGCGTGAGCACCCACTTCAGGCAAGGGCAGGGCCAAGAGCACCGGGAACCGACATCTGACCCAGAGCTCGAACCAGCACCGCCGGCGGCGTGGATGCTCCGCGCGATCGTCTTCGTGGTCGGAGCGGCCAGCCTGGGCGCCGAGATCGCGGCGGCGCGGCTCCTCGCGCCCTTCTTCGGCGCCTCCACGATCATCTGGGCGAACACCATCGCCACCGTCCTCATCGCCCTCTCGGCCGGTTACGCGATCGGCGGACGCCTCGCGGATCGCCGGCGTGATCTCGGCGGCCTGTGCGCCGTCGTGCTCGTCGCCTCGGTACTGCTCGCGCTGGTGCCGCTGCTCGCCGACCCATTCCTGAGCCTGTCGGTGAAGGCGCTCGGCGGGCTCTCGGTCGGCGGCTTCCTCGGCTCGCTTGTGGGCGTACTCGTGCTCGTCGCCGTCCCCGTGATGCTGCTCGGGACGGTCGCGCCGTACGCCAACCGGCTGTCGGTGGCGAGCGTCGCCGAGACGGGGACGGTGACGGGCCGCCTCTACGCGATCTCGACCGCGGGGTCGCTGGTGGGCACGTTCCTCGCGGCACTGCTGCTGAT
>JALYZL010000514.1 GCA_030948875.1 Actinomycetota bacterium | reverse complement strand
ACAACAACTCTGTCGCCTGCTCGATTGCCTCCTGCGCCGCTTGAGAGACGCGTCGTGACCCCTCTAGCTCCCAGAGCACGACGTGCGTGTCCAGCAGCAGCCTCACGTCGGCTCGTCGAGCATGTCGTCGAGTTCGGCGTCAGTGAACTCGAAGTCGTCGGCAAGCGAGATGCGGCCGGCTAGAGAACCACGGGCCGCGAGGAAACGACTCCCTGCCGATGAAGGCAGTTCGATCCGGACCAGCCGTGCCACGGGGACGCCGTCGCGTGCAATCTCAACGGCCTCTCCGGCTTCGACGCGCGCGAGCAGCTTCGACAGGTGTGTTTTGGCTTGGCCGACATTGACGAGCACGACATCGATCTTAGCTCGATTGACCAAGCTTGGCCAAGGCGCCACCCATCCTTTGTCAGGCGGGCGGCCCTTGCGTCAGTGCCCGGGGGCGACGACCTCGTGCTCGCCGGTGACCGTGGTGATCGCGGAGATGATCTCGTCGGCGAGCTTAGCGCCGTCGACCGCGCGCTCGGGAGTCGCCTCGATCCTGACGACGACCGCGTCTCCGTCGATCTCCTCGAGTCGCACCCAGGGCTCCCTGCGCGTTGGCGTTGAGATGTTCTCGTCGAGGATCGCCTGGATGGTCGAGACACTGATCCCACTGTTCAGCCGCACCTTCACGGAGACCGACTCGGGCTCGCGGACGGGAACCACGACGGAAGAAAGAACGACGGTGTTGGGGATGAGCACCACGTCTGAGCCACGCGCGAGCTGCGTGTAGAGCAGGCCGAGCGAGCTAACGACGCCGTCGACCGACCCTCCGAGCTGTCCGGCCTGGAGCCGGATGCGCATCCCGACCCGGAACGGGCGGGCGCTCAGCAGAACCATCCCAGCGAACAGGTTACCGAGCGTCTGCTGGGCAGCGAGACCGAGGACGATCGCGGTGATCGAGCCGCCGAAGGCAAGGGTGGTGAGCGGGACGCCGAGGATCTTGAGCGCGCCGATGATGGTGATCGCCACCGTCGCGAGGCGGAGAAGGAAGCCGACCGTCCCAGCGGTGCTGGGATCCATCCGGCGGAAGAAGGTCGGGGCCGCCGCGCGGCCGACGTCGCGGGCGAAGGCCCAGCCGAGGACCGCGAGCGCAGCCGCGGTCAGGATGTGTACCCAGGTACGGTCATGGCGGGTTGGCGGGGCGAACTGACCATGTTTGGTGAGGTGGGCGACGCCGGTGTCGTAGTGGCCAAAGACGGCGTTCAGCACCAGCACGCCGGCGAGCAACAAGATCAGGAGAACCGCCTGGCGCCGCGCCTTGCTGATCGCTTGCTCGTTGACCTTCTGGGCCAGGCCGACGCGCTCCCACTCGTGGCTGTGGGTATCGAACATCGGCCCGCGCTGGAACGAATCGTCGGATTTTCGGAATCGAAGTCGCATGATGGTTTCGGATAGGCCGGTGAAGACCGTGTCCTCTGATACCTACGACAAACCGGGCGCCGGGTTGCACCGGCTGGTTGTGACGTGCATCACATGAACGCCGCGGCCACCCTCTCCCGAACTCAGAATAGCCGCTGCTGCGGATCGACTCGCTCAGTCGGCGACACTAGTCGCTGGGCAGGCTGAACTCCCCGCATCCGACCGCGCGGCGATCCCCGCATCCGATCCTCGAGCGCCTCGTCGGGGCCGGCTACTAGCCGCGTCAGCCGCCGCCGCTCAGCGATCGGCGCGTATGCGCCGCGGTGGTAGAGATCCTCGTAGCGCTCGATCAGGTCTGGTCGGTGGTCGCTGAGCCAAGCGAAGAACAGCTCCCGCACTTCGCCTCGCAGATGCAGGGCAATGCCCGACACGAACGACGCTCCGGCCTCGGTCGCGAGCTCGACGATGCGTCCCACCTGTTCGGGCGAGTCGTTGATGCCCGGCATGAGCGGCGCGATGAGCACCCCGGTCTTGATCCCGGCCCGCGTCAGCTCGCCAACCGCCTCGAGCCGAGCGCGCGGATTCGGCGTGTGTGGCTCGGTCGCCCGCCACGCCTTCTCTTCGAGCGTCGGCACCGACAGCGCGGCGCTGAAGCTCGTCCGCTCATCTATCTCTCGCATCAGCTCCAGGTCGCGGAGCAGCAACGGCGACTTGGTCAGCACCGAGCACGGGTTCGCGGCATCCCGGAACGCCTCCCAGATCCCCTGCATAAGCCGGTAGCGACCCTCGACCCACTGGTAAGGATCGGTGTTCGTCCCAAGCGCCACATGCTCCCCGCGCCACGACGGCCGCGCCAGCTCGACCCGCAGCCGCTCGGGCGCATTGACCTTGACGACAATCTCTTTCTCGAAGTCGCGGCCGGCGTCGAAGTCGAGGTAGGTGTGGGTGGGGCGAGCGAAGCAGTTGTGGCTCACCACGCCGTTAGCGATGAAGTCGCCGGTGCCGGTGGTGATGTCGTACAAGGGCATAGAGCGAGCGAGAGGTTCGACCGAAACAACCCGCAGATCGGCGAACGTCTTGACCATCTGGCCTTCGATCGATCGCTTTCGGGTGATCGCCGGATCGGTCAGATGGAAGAAACGCAAGTGCTCCGACAGGCCTCCGCCGATGCGGACATACGTCAGGCCGTTTCGATCGACGGCGCGGTCATGCCCGACGTCGAAGCCCAGGCGCTTTGCGCAGGCCTCGATCCACGCAAGGGTCTCCGGGTCGGTGTTGCGGATACGCAGAGCGAAGTCGCTTCGGCAGCCTTCGGCGTCGAAGATGCCAGCGAGGAAGCCGCGGCACCAGTCGACGCTCGGCATAACAGGCCATTCGCTCAGACAGCGAACTAGCTCGACGAAACTGGCCCTGCCCGTGCTGATCGACACCATCTCACCGTAGGCGCCCGCGGCACGCTGGAAAACGCGCTCGCCGGTGGCCACGCCGTCCTCGACCAGATAGCGCCGCGCGCGGCGCAACGCTTCGAGATCGGTGAGGGCAAGCGGAAGACTGTGGACGGTCGCATTCGTCCTCCCCGGGCGGTCACAACGATACGAGCCGACGTGGCCGTCGCCCCTGATGATCCCCGTCAGGTATCCGCGCCGGTACCCGTCGGTCTCCGTCGGTTGTGCGGCAAACGCCCCCGTGCCGACTAGATCGTTGCTGGTCGTGAGATGCACGCGGTCCAAATCGGGATGGGGCGTATTGACCACGTGCTTCCACCCGCGGTCGGTCAGATAGCGGTGATCACCGCTCGCGATCAGCTCAGTTCCGTCTTGGAGCGTCACGCGGTAGGCGGGCTTGACCACGATCCACCTGTCGCGGACCACGGTCCGCGCGTAGCGACGGTACAGCCCGTCACGGACCGTGCCGTAGATGGCGTCGCCGACATCGAGATCGGCGAGCGGCTTGTGGCGCCCGTCCGCCATCAGGATCGGTGTGTCGCCCGACTCGCAATAGCGGCAGGCGTGACTGCATCCTCTGTACGGATTTACCGTCCACCGGAAGGGCATTCGGGATGCCTCGGGCACCCGGTTGAGGATCGACTTGGCGCGAACTTCGTAGAAGCGAGTGTCGAGCGCTTCGGGTGCGCGAAATCGGCGCACGACTGCGGCCTCGCCGTAGCCAGGCAGGCGCGTTCGCTCATCCGCGTCTACGGTCAGGTTCTCCCAACGCACGAACGTATGTTCCCATTTGGGCCGGATAGATGCCTGCAACCTGCAGCTAACGCGCGCGAAGCCCGCGCGGCCGACCAGCAGCGGCGCTCAAGCTTCCCTCCAGATCGGCCGATGTATCCAGTACTTCAACGGTTCTCCTTCCTCCCACAGCGCTCGAGCGCGGGCTCCCCGTGAGTCCGCGCTCGAGCCGTTTAAGGGTCGTTTAAGGGCTCGTGGATAACCGGTGGGCATCGGGTCCATGAACGGGCTGCGCGGACGGTTGCCACAGCGCCGTGGCAGACCTGAAGCACGGCGTGACGTGCGCGTCACGCCGTCGGGGATCTGATAATGATTGGATGGGGGCGCGGTTGAGATTGGGTGCAGATCTTCAGGAGGGACTTGGAGACGCTTGAACTGAAGGTGATAAATGCCCTGCAAATTGGCATGTGTGGCCCGTGCAGGTCGCTGCTCCATCGACAGGACCAGTGGTATCCGGGCGGTCTTGCGGCGTCTCAGCGCGTCGTCGCCCGCTCCCGGACCTCCACAGCGCCCTTACGCTGGCGAAAACAAGGCCCTGACGCCGCCCGGTCTCCCGAATCAACCAGTAAATCCGAGCATTCCGACGTCCCTCCAGAAGATCTGCACCCGTTGAGATTTGACACAGAGCGTGAGCAGAGTCGACACCGCTGCCACCGAGCCGTCACCGGTTCGCGGAGGCTGGTCGAGAAGCGTGACCAGCAGTCACGC
>JALYZL010000510.1 GCA_030948875.1 Actinomycetota bacterium | reverse complement strand
CAGTAAATACCACGGACTCCGCCGTCCGCATCACCCACAAGCCCAGCGGGATCGTCGTCTCCATGCAGGACGAGAAGTCCCAGCTCCAGAACCGCGAGCGGGCGATGCGGGTGCTGCGCGCACGGCTCTACGAGCGCGCGCTCGCCGAGCAGCAGGCCGAGGTCGCCGCCAGCCGCCAGGCCCAGGTCGGAACCGGCGACCGCGCGGGCAAGATCCGCACCTACAACTACGGCGAGCAGCGCGTCAAGGACCACCGCATCAACCTCCTCGTCCACAACCTCGATGGGATCCTCATGGGCGAGCTCGACGAGCTCAGCGCCGCGCTCCAGGACGACGAGAAGCGCCGGCGCCTGGCCGATGCGGCGACTGGCTGAGCCGCTCGCCGAAGCGGAGGAGCGACTCGCCGCGGCAGGCGCCGAGAGCCCGCGGCTCGATGCCGAGCTCCTGCTCGCCGAGATCCTCGGGATGTCGCGCACTGAGCTCTATCTCAATGCTTTGCAGCCGCTCGAGCCCGCCGCGCGTACCCGCTTCGAGGAGCTGATCGGGCGTCGAGTGCAGCGCGAGCCCGTTGCCTACATCCTCGGCCGCAAGCCGTTCCGCTACCTCGAGCTCTCGGTCGACCGCCGGGTGCTGATCCCGCGGCCCGAGACCGAGCTCCTGGTCGAGGTGGGACTCGAGCTCCCCGCCGGTGCCCGGGTCGCCGACGTCGGCACGGGGAGCGGGGCGATCGCGCTGGCGCTCGCCGACGAGCGGCCGGACCTCGCGGTTACCGGGATTGATGCGAGCGCTGACGCGCTCGTGTTGGCGCGGGACAACGCGCGGCGGCTGCGCCTCGACGCCCAGTTCCTCGAAGGCGACCTGCTCGTCGGCGGGCCGTACGACGCCGTCCTTGCCAACCTGCCCTACGTGCACGACGGCGAGGCGCTGCCACCGGAGATCGCTCAGTATGAGCCGCCAGAGGCTCTCTTCGCCGGTCCCGACGGGCTCGAGGTGATCCGGCGGCTGGTCGGCATGGCCTCGGGCGCGGTGCCGATGCTCGCGCTCGAAATCGGAGCGGGGCAGGCCGACGAGGTGGCCGCGCTCCTGGGCGGCGCCGGCTTCTCCGAGGTCGAGCGCCGCCGCGACCTCGCCGGGCACGAACGCGTAGTGGTCGGGCGGCGGTGAGGGACGCCTCGGAAGACTTCGCGCGCTGCATCGCGGGCGGGGGAGTGGCGGTGTTCCCGGCCGACACGGTTTACGGCCTGGCGTGCGATCCGAGCGACGCCGCCGCCGTGGAGCGGCTTTATCTGCTGAAGGGCCGCCCGGCGGCCAAGCCGGCGGCGGTGATGTTCTTCGACGTCGACCTCGCTTTGGAGTCGGTGCGCGAGGTCGGCCCGCGGACGCGCGGCGCGCTCGCGCGGCTCCTGCCCGGGCGGGTGACCGTGCTCCTGCCCAATCCGGCCGAGCGCTTTCCCCTCGCCTGCGGACCCGCCCCGCGGAGGCTCGGCCTGCGCGTCCCGCGCGTCGAGGCGCTGGCCGGCGTCCGCGTGCCCGTGCTCCAGTCGAGCGCCAATCTCGCGGGCGGCGCCGACACTAGCCGCCTGGACGACGTTCCCGAAGCGATCCGCGCCGGCGCTGACCTCGTCATCGACGGCGGCGATCTCCCCGGCACGCCCTCGACCGTGGTCGACCTGCGCCGCTACGAGGCGAGCGGCCAGTGGGGGGTGGCGAGGACGGGGGCGGTGCCGTACCCGGAGCTCGCCGAGGCGCTCCGCCTCCACTGATATGGTCGCTCGCGGTGCCCGAGCTGCCGCCCGACTTCCTCACCCTGCCCCTCGCGGAGGTGGATCCAGAGATCGCCGAGGCCCTCGCCCTTGAGCTCTCGCGCCAGCAGCGCACGCTCGAGATGATCGCCTCGGAGAACTTCGTGCCCCTGGCCGTGCTCGAATGCCAGGGCTCGGTTCTCACCAACAAATACGCCGAGGGATATCCCGGCAAGCGCTACTACGGCGGCTGCGAATACATCGACATCGCCGAGCAGCTCGCCATCGACCGGGCCAAGGAGCTCTTCGGCGCCGAGCACGCCAATGTCCAGCCCCATGCCGGCGCGCAGGCCAACGCCGCCGCCTACCAGGCCCTGCTGACCCCGGGCGACACGATCATGGGCCTCGAGCTCGCCCACGGCGGCCACCTCACCCACGGGATGAAGCTCAACTTCTCCGGCCGCCTCTACCACGTGGTCGCCTACCACGTCGATCGCGAAACGAGCCTGATCGACATGGAAGAGGTCCAGCGCCTCGCCGAGGAGCACCGCCCGAAGCTGATCATCGCCGGCTGGTCGGCCTATCCCCGTCAGCTCGACTTCCCGCGCTTCCGCGAGATCGCCGATTCCGTCGGCGCCTACCTCCTCGTCGATATGGCGCACTTCGCGGGGCTCGTGGCCGCGGGTCTGCATCCGAACCCGGTCGAGTTCGCCGACGTGGTCACCACCACGATCCACAAGACGATCGGCGGCGGCCGCGGCGGGATGATCCTCTGCACCGAGGAGCACGCCAAGAAGATCAACTCCGCCGTCTTCCCCGGCCAGCAGGGGGGACCGCTCGAGCACATCATCGCCGGCAAGGCGGTGGCGCTGCGCATCGCTGGCACCGAGGTCTTCCGCGAGAGCCAGCGGCGGACGATCGCCGGCGCCAAGTCCCTCGCCGCCGAGCTCCTCAGCGCCGGCCACGGGGTCAACGTCCTCACCGGCGGCACCGATGTCCACCTCGTCCTCTGCGACCTGCGTGAATCAGAGCTCGACGGCCAGCAGGCCGAAGATCGCCTCGACGACATCGGCATCACCGTCAACCGCAACGCCGTGCCCTTCGACCCGCGCCCGCCCGCCGTCTCCTCCGGCCTACGCATCGGCACCCCGGCCCTCGCGACCCGCGGCCTCCAGGCCGAAGACTTCGTAGAGGTCGGATCCATCCTTGCCGCCGCATTGCAGCCCGGAGAGTTCGAGGGACGGCGCGGCGAGCTCAGAGATCGGGTCAACGCCATCGCAGACCGGTATCCGCTGTACGCAGGGCTCGGGGCGGCCGCGGTCGT
>JALYZL010000507.1 GCA_030948875.1 Actinomycetota bacterium | reverse complement strand
CGACTGGGGATCGAGGCGCCGGCGTCGGCGTCGGCCGGAGGGGCTGGGGTGTGCGCGGCCACCCCGTGGCTCACGCGGGTACGGGCTCCTCCACGGGCGCGCCCGCGAGCGGACCCGGTCTGAGCGTGATCTCGGGCACGTGCCCTCGCTCGCGCGCGTCTTCCATGTCCATCGCGTCGGTCGGGTCGGGCGTGCGGATCGGCATGCGCAGCAGTGTCAGCGCTATGCACGTAACTCCCGCGAGCCCGTAGCCGAGCGCGATCTTCGGGTTGCTGAATATGTGCACCTTGTCTCCGTGGATCAGGCCGACGACGCATAGGAGGCCGCCGGCGGCGCAGAACCCGGCGGCGTGGTAGAAGCGACGGTCGATCAGGTACACGGCAATCGCCCCGAGCACCATCCCGGCCAGCGTCGCCCCGCTGCCCAGCGAGTGGAGCCCGTCGTAGATGACTCCGGCATTGGCCAGCTTTGCCTGGCCGACGGTGGCGGCCGAGCTGCCGGCCGCTCCCAGGGCGTTGTCGACGAGCCCCGAGCCCCAGGCGGCAATATTCGGCACCATCGCGAGGACGATCGCCGGGTAGTAGGCGCGAGGCACGACCTTGAACGCCTGGCTCCCGATGACCAGTCCGATGTAGAGCAGGACGGGAACGATCGCCGGGATCGGGAGGAGCGCCGCCAGGAGCGGGAAGAACCCGAGGATGCACAGGACGAAGATCACCACTCCGGTGGCCAGCGAGTAGCTCGTCCGTCCTCCGGCCTCCTTCCATCCGGGCTGGCCGATGTACACGGCAGGCGGGAACGGGCTGCCGAGGGCGGCGCCGACCACGGCGCCGGTGCCGTCGGCGAGGAGGACGTGCCGCAGGTTGTATGAGTCGCCGGCGGCGGCGGCGCTCTCGACGTTGCTCATCGCCTCGGTGAAGTTGTAGATACCGAGGGGAATCGCGGTCGCCAGGAGCGGCGAGATCGCGCTGAGGCCATGGCCGAGCAGATCGATGTTCAGCGACGGCAGACCGAGCGCGATGTCCTTGGCCGCGGTCGATACGTCCGCGGTGTTCATGAACCCGCCGATCCAGCCGATCGCGCTGCCGATGAGCAGCGCCGCGAGGCCGATGGGGAAGTTGCGCGGCAAGCGGACGCCGCCGATGAAGCCGACGATGATGATCACCAGTACGGGCAGCGCGATCCACGTCGCTTCCCACATCTGCGCCGCCGGGCGCATCGAGATGAAGGTCAGCGAGATACCCGCGAGCATGCCCAGCAGGGCCGCGCGCGGCGTGAGCTTGCGGATCGTCGGGCCGACGAAGGCCCCGCCGAGGATGATCAGGCCGATGATGAAGGCCCAGGCGAGCCCCGCCTCCCACGCCTTGATCGGACTGCCCGTCTTGAGGTAGGTGGGCAGCATGATCACGAGCGTGACGATGAACATGTGCGGCACGCTCGGCCCGTAGGGCATGGCCGTCACGTCATCGCGCCCTTCCCGGCGCGCCAGGGCCCGGGCGAGCATGAAGTAGAAGACGTTCCCGACGAGCAGGCCGAGGCCGAGGGCGGGAAGGATCGTCCCGGTGACCTTGCTGGCCGGGATGTGCACGACCCCGATAGCAAGCCCCGTGATCACGAGGACGTTGACGAGCAGGTTGATGAACAGGCCCGAGAAGGCGTTCACCTCACCCTTCCTCCAGAGCGGGAGTTTCAACCCGGCTGCTGCTGAGCTCGTGGACATGATCAGACTCCTTCGCTGATAGTTGCCATTGCGGGTGAGGGCTCGCCTGCAAGCGCGGCGAGCAGATCGGTGGAATGCGCGACCCAACCGAAGATCCCGCCCTGCGCGGCGATCATCTTCAGGCCGACCTCCTGGAACTCGGGAAAGTACGAGCCGACGCAGTCCTCGAGCACGAGGCACTCGAAGCCACGGTCATTCGCCTCCCGCACCGTGGTGTGCACGCACACCTCGGTCGTCACGCCGGTGACGATCAGGCTGGTGACGCCCTGGTTCCTCAGCATCAGCTCGAGGTCGGTGGCGTAGAAGCTGCCCTTGCCTGGCTTGTCGAGGACGATCTCCCCGGGCATCGGGGCCAGCTCGTCGACGATGTCGTGGCCGTACTCGCCCCGGACGAGGATGCGGCCCTTCGGCCCCGGGCTGCCGATCCCGACGTCGAGGCGCCCGCGCGCGAGCTTGCTCGGCGGGCAATCGGCCAGGTCGGGGCGGTGCCCCTCGCGAGTATGCACGATCATCATCCCGCGGGCACGAGCCCCAGCGAGGACCGCGGTGAGCGGCGGGACGACGGCTGCGAGCAGCGACACATCGTTACCCAGCAGCTCGCCGAACCCATCGGGCTCGAGGAAGTCGCGCTGCATGTCGATGAGGATCAGCGCGGTGGTGGCGGGCTCGAGCTCGTACGGATACGGGCGTGCCGGTACGGCGACCGTCCCGGGCGCAAGCCCGTTGGCATGGTCGAACATGAACTACCTCCAAAGAAGAGGCGCGTTGTATACAACGCGGTAGACAATCCTGGTTGCGGTGTAGCTTGCTCCCTGCGTTGTGCGCGCGATATGGCCCTATGGCCAAAATTTGATCGGTCCGTGTAGAGCCTCGCGTCCTGCCATGCTTCCGGGATGGCAACGAGGATCTCGCAGGCCGACCGCGTGTACGAGCAGCTCCGCGATCGCCTCACCCGCGGGCGCGTCCCGATCGGCACCCGGATCGTCGAGCAGCAGCTCGCGGCCGAGTTCTCCACCAGCCGCACGCCGGTCCGCGAAGCCCTGCGCCGGCTCGAAGGCGACGGGCACCTGACCCGCGATCCCAGCGGTGGCCTGCGCCCCCGGGTGCCCAGCGTGCGCGCGATGCGAGAGCTCTACGACGTGCGCCTCGTGCTCGAGGACCTAGTCGTCCGGCGCGCCGCCAGCTCCGGGGACCGCGGCAGCCTAGAGGCGCTCGAGCAGGATTGGCGTGCCCTCGATGTGGAGCGCCGCTCGGGCGGACTGAGCTCCGAGGGCGCGGCCTTCGTCCATCGCGACGAGGCGTTCCATCAGCACCTGGCCGCCGCCTCGGGCAACGACGTCGCCGCCGGCATCCTCCGCGACATCGGCGACCGGATCCGTATCCTGCGCATCCACGACTTCACCAGCGAGGACCGCATCGGCGCCACCATCTCCGAGCACCTGGAGATCCTCGCCGCCATCCTCGTCGGCGACGCCGACGACGCCGCCGGGTACATGCGCGCCCATATTCAGCGCAGCGCGCATGTCGTGCGCGAGCGCATCGGCGAGGCGCTCGCGCGCATGTTCGAGGATCGCGCGGACCTGGATGGGGAGTCGGCCGTGTCCCCGACGGCGGCGGCGCCGACCGGAAGTTCGGCGCCAGCCGAACTTCCAATGCGCAGCACGGAATCGGCACGGATGCCGACTCCACATCCGCTGCCAGCGGATGCCACCGCTACTTGAGCACCCCCCTGGCGGCTGCCGTCCACGCGTTGGTCACGTCGCGGAGGAACTTCGCCTGCGTGGTGGCCAGGTGGGAGATCCAGTCGACCTCGCTCTTGCCCGGTCCACTCTCGATCGAGCTGGCGATCGCCTTCAGCGCCTTCTCGTAGCTCGAGAGCGTCGTCTCCCCCGCCTCCTTGCCGGCCTCGATGATCCGCTCGTTGAGCTTGCGCAGCCGCTGGGCGACGGCGTCGAAGCGCGCATCAGGTGAACTGCTCGAGGACGACCGGCGCGAGGTGCGCCCACCAGCTGTGGAGCGCGTCCTGGCGGTGCTCGTCGAAGAGCGCCTGCCGGTACTGGACGAGGAGCGCTTGGACGCTCCGCTGGATGAGCGCTTGCTCGCACTAGTGGACGCTCCGCCGGACGAGCGCTTGCTCGCACTCGTGGATGAACGCTTGGATCCGGAACTGCTGCTTCTGGGCTGAGGCACGGCTCCTCCTTCGTCGAGAACGCGCGGACCCTACCGAACGTGCGCCTGCGTGGTGCTTATAGATGTCAGCGACGCTCGATTTGCTGCTGCAGCTCGCGCGCCCGGGCACCGGCCAGCATGTCGCGAAGGACTCCGACCAGTGGCCCGCGGATCATCATCCCGAGCATCCTCCCGAGATCCACCTCGATCGAATATGTGGCAGTCGTGCGATCTTCGGCGAGCTCCTCGAG
>JALYZL010000502.1 GCA_030948875.1 Actinomycetota bacterium | reverse complement strand
GCGACCGCGTAGAGCACGCCGTAGCTGCCGTTGCCGATGACCAGGATGACCGGCGCGATCGCCGGAGCGATGGCGAAGGGGAGAGCGCCGGCGATGTTGAACACGCCGAGATCCTTTGCGACGTTGTTCTTGTCTGGCAGCACATCGGCAACGAGTGCGAGGTCGACGGCCGCGTACATGCCGAAGCCGAGCCCGCTGATCGCCATGCCGACGAGGAAACCGTTGAAGTCGCTGGCGATCGCGACCACGAACAACGCCAGCCCGTAAACGACCGCCGCGGTGAGGACGAAGATCTTCCGTCGGCCGGATCGGTCAGAGAGCCTGCCACTGATGAGGGAAGCAGCGATGACGACGCCGGATTGGGTGAGTGTGCCGAGAAATATCTGTTGTGGCACATCGGCCTCGGCGCTGCCGATCTTCTCCAGCAGGTAGTAGGCCTGATAGGTCACCAGGAAGGCATACGCCAGAACGAACATGAAGCGGCTGGCGAAGACCCAGGCGAAGTCTGGGCTCCTCCAGGGCTTGACGTAGAACGCGCTGGCGAATTCCGTCAGCGACCAGGTCGGCCTGCTTGCCTTGGCAAGCCGGCGATCCTTCAGCGTCATCGCGAAGAGAAGGATGAAGAAGCCGCCGATCGCGCACGGGGCGAGGAACATGGCGATCTGGTTGCCGTCGAACAGTTTCACCAGGAAGGTGCCGCTCACCGACGCGACGGGCAGACAAACACCGAGGACACCGGAGACCAGGCCGCGTTGCGCGGCTGGGACCTGGTCTGGCAGCACCGCTACCTGGGCCGCGAGCAGCGCGTTGAAAAACAGCTGGGCGAAGCACCATCCGACGAGGACCACCGGATGCTGGGTGCCAGCGCGACAATGAGGATGCCGACCGAACCGCCCCCGAGGCCGATGACCATCCAAGGCCGCCGCATGCCCAGCCGCGACGATGTGCGGTCGCTCACCCTGCCGAAGAACGGATTACCGATCATTGCCACCACGGCACCGATTCCGGCGACGAGCGCCAGGCTCTTCGGTGCCTGCTCAATCCCGACGAGCGATTTGACCTTCAACGCCAAGGTGACGAGCAGGGGCGCGATGAGCACGAGGCTGGTGCCCATGAACGCCATGGCATACAGCGAGATGAAACCCGATCCGACCCGGCGTAGCGGGGTGAGCTGGGGTTCCAGCGCAGCCTCGGCCGCGACTGGATCGTCAGATCCGTCCAGCGCCGCGATGCGACGAGCAGGCGCGGCGGTGCCATCCCCAGGACGGTGAACGTCGGGCACTCCGCTGTCCTTTGACTCGGTTGAGAGTGGCAGGTCGGCGAGCGGGGCCGAAACTGCAAACGAGAAATGCTCCGCTCGGTACCTCAGTGTCGCACCGCCTCGCAGCAGCACCCGAGCGGCCTGGTGGTTCAAGCTTGGGCGACAGAAATGTGACGGGCGCTTCGAGGCCAGGTCTGGTGCCTGGGATGGCGATGCGTGCTCAGGCGTCTCGGAGTCCGTCGAGGCTCTCGAGGATCAGGTCGAGCCCGAATATGAACTCGGTGGCGTAGT
This sequence comes from Actinomycetota bacterium, assembly GCA_030948875.1. Classification (GTDB taxonomy): domain Bacteria; phylum Actinomycetota; class Thermoleophilia; order Solirubrobacterales; family Solirubrobacteraceae; genus Palsa-465. The sequence continues at coordinate 5,848 of JALYZL010000502.1, read as the reverse complement.
CGTAGCCGACTTTGGCGATGTGCCCGCCGACGACCTCGGCGGAGTGTGGATAATCGCGGAGCACGTCCTGGTAGTCGTGCATCTGCTGCTGCGCGTGCGCCGCGAAATCGTCCGGGCTCTCGGACGACATGTCCCTCTCCTGAAGCGCGAACCCGTAGATGTAGGCGTCTTGGACGGAGTACGCGCTGCGGCGTCGATCACCGTCCTCGGCGCGCTGGTGGTCGCCGCCACCTCGATCCAGCTCGGGGACCCACGTGCGGACTCACTCGCGCAAACCGGCCCGGCGCGAGCCGGCCTCGACCACCTCAACCACGCAGGCATCGGCACCGGCCCGCTCGCACCGTTCGACACGCTAGTGCGCTCAGGCGATCCCGAGATGGTCGCCGACGCCCTCGCCGGCGTCGCCGGCGTCCGCGCCGCGATCGCCCCCCGAGCGTGGCGCCGCGACGGGACCGCCCTGATCGCGGTCATCCCGACCACGGACGGCAACTCCCCCGCGGGACGCGCGACCCTCGACCGCATCCGCACCGCGGAACGGGCACTGCCCGCCAACGTCGTCACCGGCGGCAAGGCCGCGCAGAGCGCCGACTTTCTCGACGAGGTCTACGGCAACTTCCCGCTCGTGATCGCATTGATCTCCACGATGACGTTCCTCCTGCTCGCCCGCGCGTTCCGCTCGCTAGTCCTGCCGCTGAAAGCCGTCCTGCTGAACCTGCTCTCGGTGGCCGCCGCATGGGGCCTCATGGTCCTCGTCTGGCAGCACGGCTGGGGTTCCCACGCAATCTGGGGCATCAATGCCACCCACTCGATCAACGTGGAGATGCCGATCGTCATCTTCGCCTTCCTGTTCGGCATCTCGATGGACTACCAGGTCTTCATCATCAGCCGGATGCGCGAGGCATACGACCGAACCCGTTCCACCGACACGGCCGTCGTCGAGGGGATCGGCCGCACCGGACGACTCGTCACCAGCGCCGCGCTGATCCTGGGCCTGGCGTTCGCCGCCATGAGCGCCGGCCCGGGCACAGAGGCCAAGATGTTCGCCACCGCACTCGGCGGCGGGATCCTGCTCGACGCCACGCTCATCCGCGGCGTCCTGGCCCCAGCCGCGGTCGCCATCCTCGGACGCTGGAACTGGTGGCTCCCGCGACGGCCCGCACGCCTCCTCCACGTCGAACCGTCCGCCGCCCTACCCGAGGTCGCTCTCAAACCCGCTCCCCAGACGACATAGAAAACGCGTGATCGCGCCGGTTCTGGATCATCAGTGCGCCTCGCAGGCCCGCCGCCCCGAACGTTCGCTGATTCAGGCGGACCGGGTACGCAGAACGTAATCTGAAGACCCTGAACTGACCGACCTGCACGAGTGCGCCGATCTCGCGAAACCTGCCCAGCCGGCGTGGGATGATGGGAGCACGGTTCTGTGGATAGCAAACGGTGTACCAATCGGGTTCGGCAGCCACGATCACGTCGACTTCGCTAACCACCGCTCCGTCGGCACGAGCGAAGTGCAATCCGGGGACGTAGAGCGACAGCGGTAGCAGCTGACAGCCGTTCACCGCGAAGATCGCCCGGGCCGGTCGCGACCCGAGCGCGTGGGCGACGCCGCTCCAGTCGGGACGTTGCAGCCGCCCGTCGACGGCCACCCCGATGACCAGGGCGATGCCGAGGACGCACAGCACGGCGGCAGCCACGGTGCCCGCGGTGCCGGCTCGACGTACCCCCAGGCAGCCGGCGTTGACCAGTGCGACCGGCAACCACAAGGGGATCAGATTCCGGGGGTTTACCTGGTCGAACCCGAGCACGATGAGCACGATGACGAACGCCACCCCGGCCGCCACCAGTCGCGCGACGAAGAAAATCGGGATTCGCTCGCGTGCATCGGCACGTGTCATGACCAGCCAACCCCCGATCCCGACCGAGATGCCAAAGGCAAGTAACCACGCGCCGACAGGCGCCGCGGGACCGATTGCGAACGCCTTGGGAACATCCCCCACCCTCCCCGCCAGGGGCGACGCGTTGATCCAGTTGTTCGGACCGAGAGTCCGGAGTTGCTCTACCCCGAACAGCGCGAGCGCCGACAAGCTGACCGCGACACCCCCGAGCCCGAGTCGAATCACGCGGTCGTGGCGATAGTGGGTGAGGAGCCAAATCGCCTCCGGTACGACCACCAGCGCCGCGTAGTAGTGAGTGGCGAGAGCAAGCGCAGAGGCAACGGTCCAGGTGATCGCCCACCCTCGCGTCGGCCGCGCTCGCAGGTTGGCGAAGGCGAGCAGGGTCACGGCCGTCAACAGCACCAGCACCGCGTACGAGCGCGCTTCCCGCGAGTACCAGACTAGGAGTGGACTGCACGCTGTGAGCGCCGCCAGGATCATTCCGGTGCGGCGAGACACGAGCTTTGCTCCCGCCGCGTAAGCAACAGGCACGGTCGCAATGCCGGCCAGCGCCGATAGCGACCGGAGTCCGGCCTCCCCGTAACCGAACAGGTGCGCCCACGGGCACGCGAGCATGAAGTAGAACGGCGGCGTCGTCTCGCTGGCGCGGACGTGAGCGAGCATTTCGGCGAACGAGAAATGCAGGATCCATACCGTGTGGGCCTCGTCGTACCAGTAGCTCTGGTCCCCGATCCCGGCGAACCTAGCGGCGGCGGCCAGCGCAGTCAGCGCACCGACGAGGGCCACGGAATGGCTGATCCGCAGTAGCGACAAACGCTCACGGAGCGCTGACCTGTAGGTCCGTATCGCGACGCTTCCACTGCTCACAATAAGGTCATCGGAAGGTCACCTCGGAGCGGCACCGAGGAACCGCTAGATCGACCTAGACAAAGGTCGGGGGTGAGTCACTCATGCCGGGACGTCGCGGAGGAACACGCGGTACGGCCCGGTCTGGAGGCCGAGGCGAAAGTAGCGCGCCACGATCGCGTTCGGCCGACCCGAGCCCGCGAGCGCGTAGGGATAGACGGCTCTGCGGACCCGCGCCGGGACCGATTCCAGGATCAGTATCTCCGAATGCTTTAGTTCACTCGAGATCCGTGCGGTGAAGCTCGTGGTGTTGTCGCCCGGCCCGAACTCGAGGTAGAAGCTCGCAGGCTGGAGCGTCGGCAGCATGTAGTAGAGCCAAGTCTCGCCCCACAGCGCCGTCCGCAGATCCTGCGGTCCCACGAAGATGCCTTGACCCTGCGACGTGTGCCTGTCGACATAGCGCATAACGCCCTGCAGCTCGATCCGTTCCCGACGCGAGTAAACGATAAAGCTACGGTCCCCATGGCGGAGCGTGTAGCCGTGGACGAAGAAGGCCGCGGCGATCACGTGAACTCCGACGAGGAGCGCAAACAGGGTCGGAATCGCCACGCGGGTCCGCGCCGAGAGCCGGCGCACGGAGCTCGCCGCCCATGGCAGGAGGCCGAGGATCACGGGCGCGACGAAGCCGAAGTGACCCGGATCCGCGCGCTGGAGAAACTGCGGGAGCAGGAGCACGCTCAGGATCCCCAGCGCCAGCCAGCATCTGGTCATCGGGCCCGCGCCTCGCCGGCGCCATTCGCGGATGGCGGCGATCAGCAGGATCGCGGCGCCGGCGACGACCGTAAGGAGCATCGCGGGCTGAGAGAACAGCGGGAAACCGGCCTCGGGCTGTTGGTGAAGCCGGGCCTGGACGTAGTAGGTCCAGAACGAGGATGCGCCCGCGGCGGCCAGGTTCCATCCGAGCGGAGCGAGGCCGACGGCAAGTCCAGCGGCGAACGACCAACGGCCACGCCTCTCGGCACCGGCTATCAGGACCAAAGACGCGAGGAGGGCCGCCGCCCCGAGATCGGGCCTGATGCTCGCGGTCGCGCCGATCAGCAGCCCCGCGCCGGCCCACCGCCCCGCACCGGCCCACCGCCGGTTCCCGCCGGCAGATGTGCGCCGCAACGCGCTCCGGGCGAGCCAGATCGCCCACAGAGCGCAGGCGAGCCCCGCGTACCACCCGAACGCGGTCGGCGGTCCCTCTCCGAGGACCCCAAAGACCGCCATGCTCCCGCCGCACAGCGTGACGGCGGCTCCGAGCGGCGACAGCAGGGCGCCGATGGCCAGGATGATCGCCAGCCGGTAGGACGCGCCGACAGCGCGCTCGACGGTGACGCTCGGTCCGAGCACCTCGTAGGCAGCGGCGAGGGGCAGGTACGTGCCCGGCCCGTAAGAGCTCTGGAAATCGCGAAACGGGACCTCGCCGTGAACGATGAGCTGGGGGTACTCCAGAAGCAGGCCCTCGTCCTCGCCAAGGCCGGGGTTACTCCAGGATGCGGCGATCGCAACCAAGAGCATCAAGCAGAGCGCGAGGAACACGGCGGGAAGCCGCGCGCGGACGTTCATGTTGCGTAACGACGGGCGATCTCCGTCCGCGCCCTGAACCAGCCGGCGCAGAGCTCGAGACCGTTCGCGAGCGGGGTGGTCGCGTGCCATCCGAGACCCACGGCCGCCGCGCTCGGATCTCCCACCCAGGACGAGGTATCCCAGGCGCGCGGCGCCATCGTCGCCCAGGTCGGCTCGGCCTCGACGTCGAACACGTCTCGCGCTACGTCGACCAGTTGACGCAGCGTCGTCTGGGAGCCCGTGGCGATATTGAAGACGGCGCCCGGATCGGCGAGCTCGGACGTCGCGGCGGTGAGGAAGGCCGCGCAGGCATCGCCGACCCAGACGAAGTCACGCGCCGTGGAGGGCGCGGTGAGGGGTGGCCAACCGCCCGCGAGGGCGCGGAGGACGAGTGCGGGCATCATGCGTCCCGGCTCCTCCCAGGGGCCGTAGACTGAGTAGAGCCGGAGCGTCACGGCGGACTGCCCGTGCGTCGCCGCGGCGAGCCGGCAAAGGTGCGTGGCCGCCGCCTTGGTCACCGCGTAGTAGGAATTGGGCTCGACGCAGTCGATCTCCCGCGGGGGATTGGCCTGGAAGCCGTACTCCGACGACGATCCGGCAGTGACCAGCCGGGCACCGATCTCGCGAGCGGCCTCGAGGAGCGCTTCGGTCGCGCGCACGTTGACCGCCAGCATCGTGTCCAACTGCGACTGCCAGGAGTACGCGCCGTAGGCGGCCAGATGAAAGATCACCTCCGGCCGCTCGGCGCGAACCGTGCGATCGATCCCGCTCGGGTCGAGCAGGTCGAGTTCGACGACCTCGATTGCGCCGTCCACGTCGGCAAGCCGCCAGGAGTCGCCGCCGGGCCGGACGACCGCGACCGGGTCATGACCCGTGGCCAGCAGGTGCCGGACGAGGTTGGCTCCCACGAACCCTCCCGCGCCGGTGACGAGCGCCGTCATCCCGGGCGTCGCGCGAGGAGAGAGAGGTTGCCGAGGGCAACCGTGCACTGGACGCGGCCGAGGCGGGACCTCTTGAAGCGCGCCAGGATCGCTCGCTTCAGGTTCCCCGGAATCGGCGCCAGGTGGAGCAAATACCCCGCGGAGCAGGCGTTGCTGACGGGCTCGGCGCGGTCGACGAGGAACCCCGCCGCCTCGAACAGCGTGCGCATGGTGCTCGGGGAGTACGGGTAGGTGTGCTCGACGTCGATGATCGGGCTACGCTCGCGCAGGACACGTGCCGAATACGCGTTGACGTTGTGGTTGAAGGCGAGGATCGCCCCTCCGGGCTTGAGGATGCGAAGCGATTCGCGCAGCAGCGCGAGCGGGTCCGGCATGTGATCGAGGCTCTGAAACGGGGTGACGGCGTCGACGTAGTCGAACGTCGATGCTCGATGGAGCTCGGCCATGGCGACGGGGTCGAGCACGGGATCTGAGCGAACGAGACGGCAGCGCCGGCAGCGGACGATCCGGTGATGCACCCCGTCGGGCAGCCGGCGGGCGGAGAAAAGCGCGGGCCTCAAC
>JALYZL010000485.1 GCA_030948875.1 Actinomycetota bacterium | reverse complement strand
GAGCCTTGCACGCCGCGACCGTCACGCGCGCCATCCCCGAATGGAGCCCGCCAATGAGCGTGATGATCGGCGTGGGCGGCGGCCACCGCGCGGCGATGACGGCGTCCGCCATCCCGCCCTGCACGGTCATCGCGGTGGCGCACGAGGTCGCCGCCTGTTGGTAGGCGGCCAAGGAGTCCAGGGTCGCCGCTACGAGCGGGACCTCGCCGCGGACCTCGACGACGTGGCTCTGGGCCCCGAGAATTCCCGTGTCGTAGTCATGTCCCTTCCCTTACATAGGCCGTTGTCGAGGTGGGGGTACCGGCGCCGAGGAGTGGAGCAACGGCACATCGGGTCGCCACCCTGCGCGCAGGATCTCGACCAGCGACTCCGGGGTGACCACCTGCGCCCGCCCGCGCGTGGGCCGTGGCCTGCGCGCACGGTAGCCCGCCGCTGACCAGCTCAGCAGCTCACCGAGGACGAGCCAGGGCGCGCCGTCGAGGAGGACGAACGCGGCGTCGGGGAGCTCGTCGATCGGAGCTTGGCGAGCGACCCGGGTCCTCGTGTCGTGGTCGATGCGCTCGTGGTGAAGCTGGGCGTCGATCGCCTCCGCGCCGATCTGGCCGGGGTGGAGATCGCTCCAGATCGTGCCGAAGCGCTCGTAGTCTGCGCGCCGGCACAGCGCGCACGGGCGATGTCCGGCCGCCAGGGCCGTCGCCTCGTCGAGGAAGAACAGCTCGGTGAACCGCCCCGGCGCCATCAACGGCTGCCGGCGCCAGCCCCGGAACCGGAGCCGGCAGGCGATCCAGCGCTTGCCGTCGTAGTGGCGGCGAATGCGGCCCTGCCCGTCGTGGAGGCAGCCGCGATTGCCGTAGACCAGGCCACGCGCGGGGTCGGCGATCAGCTCGCCCAGGGGCGTGACCCGATTCTCTAGTGGCATCTCGCGCTCACAGGTTACGTCGCAATTGCCGGTCCGCCAGGCGCCGCTTATACTAAGCCAGATGGTTAAGTGTGAGGCTGCTCCGAACCGGCTCGACGCCGTCTTCGCGGCGCTCTCAGATCCCACCCGGAGGGCCATCATCACTCGCCTCGCAGAGGGTGAAGCATCGGTTTCGGAGCTCGCGGCACCGTTTGATGTATCCCTGCCGGCCGTCACCAAGCATCTCCGGGTGCTCGAACGGGCGGGCCTGCTCGAGCATCGCAAGCAGGGGCGCGTCCGCCGCTGCTCCCTGGTCGCCGCGCCCATGGGTGCGGTCGACGAGTGGCTCAGCGGCTATCGCGCCTTCTGGGACACGCGCCTGGATTCACTCGCCCACCACCTCAAATCAGCTCGGGAGACAACATGACCGCCGTACCGGAGGATTCAGACAGGCTCGAGATCCGTCGCGTCATCGACGCGCCACGCGAGGAGGTGTTCCGAGCGTGAACCAACGCGAGCATCTGCGCCGCTGGTGGGGACCCGGTGAGTTCACCCGTCCGGAGGCGGAGGTCGACCTCCGACCGGGGGGCGCGTACCGGCTGGTCATGTAGCTCAGCGCGGGAGACCCGTTCGTGCTCGGGGGCACTTATCGCGAGGTCGATCCTCCCCGGCGGCTCGTCTACACGTGGCGGTGGGAGACCGGTCCGGTGGCCCACGGTTCGGAGTCGCTGGTCAGCGTCGAGTTCCTCGACCGGGGGAGCAGACGGAGGTCGTCCTCCAGCACAGCGAGTTCCGCGAAGGCCGCGGCCCCGCGCCCTACAAGATGGGCTGGGACGGCGGATTCGACAAAGTTCGAGGAGCATGGCCAGGAGCGGCGCCGATGCCTGACGCGAGCAACCGCGTTGAGATCGGCCGCCCGCCCGCGGAGGTGTTCGCCCTTGCTCGCCGAGGGCTCCTACGACCGCGAGCCGGCCGGCGCATGGACGAGCTTGACGTTCCGTCTGCGGGCCGCGCCGCGCGGGCTGGCCAGATTGATGACGCCGCTGGTGGCTAAGACGATGGCGTCGGAGGTCTCCCATCTGGGTCGGCTGCGCGAGGTGCTCGAAGCCTGACGGGGGCACCCAAGTCGTCCGGCGGGGGGGGCGGCGCCCGCCTCGTGCGGCCGGGGCGGCGGCGGCAGTACCCGCCGAATACGACGCCGCGCGCGGCATTCGGTGCCGAGTTGTCACCCGCGTCATCCCTACGTGACTTTTCTTGGGTGCCACCGGAGCCGGTGGTCTTTCCGGCCGCATGATGGCCGTTAAGTCATCATGGCGGGGCTTCGCCACCCGCGGGGGATGAAATTGGTGTTGCGGG
>JALYZL010000056.1 GCA_030948875.1 Actinomycetota bacterium | reverse complement strand
GGCCGGCGTCTGCGGCGTCGCGCTTGTGCGCCGTGGTGATCGCGCCGACGCCTAGCGGCTTGGTGAGCACGAGCACGTCGCCGACCCGAGCGCCGGCGTTGGTCAGCATCGCCGCCGGGTCGACGGTGCCGGTGACCGCGAGCCCGTACTTCGGCTCGGGGTCGTCGATCGAGTGACCGCCGACGATTGTGCATCCGGCCGCTTCGGTCACCGCGAGGCCGCCTTCGAGGATCCGGCGCAGCACCTCGCCCCCGAGGCGCTCGAGGGGGAAGGCGACGAGGTTGAGCGCCGTGAGCGGCAATCCGCCCATCGCGTAGACGTCGGAGAGGGCGTTGGCGGCGGCGATCCGCCCGAAGTCAAACGGGTCGTCAACGATCGGCGTGAAGAAGTCGACCGTCTGCACGAGCGCGAGATCCGGCCGCACCTGGAACACGGCCGCGTCGTCGCCGGTCGCGGACCCGACGAGCAGCCGCGGGTCCGTGGCCTCCGGGAGGCCACGGACGATGGGCAGCAGGTCGGCGGCCGGTAGCTTGCATCCGCACCCGGCGCCGTGCGACAGAGATGTGAGTGTGACTGGTTTCAGCTCGCGACGAAGGCTATAGCGTCGCGGCGCGGGCCTTCCCGACCGGTTAGGGCGCGAAGGTCTCGTGCACCGGGAACTCCTTGATGTCCGGAGGTCCCTGCATCTCGATGCCGGCCGCGGCCACCGCCTTCTGGATGCGATCGTTCTGGAAGGCGTCGAAGTCTGCGCGCGACTCCCAGAAGTCGATTACGCCCCAGCCTCCGTCGATCGGACCGGACGAGTGGAAGAGAAGTCCAGCCGGCGGGTCGGAGACCGGATCGATTAGCGCGTTCACCGCGTCGAACTGCTCCTGTGTCACCCCGGCAAACTTGATTCGGATACCGACGGCCATTGTCTAGGCCCCTCTCTTTGGTTGGCTCCTGCCACGGACAACCCTAACCGCCCGTGCGCCGGGAGTCCAGATCTGTCCAGGAACGGTTGCCCATTGCCGGCCGACCGCGGTACCCTGGGCAGCGATGTCTCGCACGAAGACTCAGGTCGCCCCGCTTCCGCCGTCGGCGATCGTCGCGAGCATCGTAATTACCACCTAGGTCCTGCACGCAGACGTTTTGCAGGCCCGAACCGGTCCCGTCGGGTCCGGGGGGCGGTGGCGCTGCTCGGCATCGACGGACCAGTAAGAAGACCGCCGAGATGTCGATGACAGAATCAGCCCAGACCGCGGGGAGGCCGATCGCCTCACCCCTGCGACGTTACGAACTGAGGACCACGGACTGCAGCGAGGTCGTGTCACTCGACTTCCACCGGGGCGACCGCCACCGGCCGCCGACGCTCGAGATCGCCGTCACCATCGACCGTCGCCAAGCGCGCGCGCCAGCCACCCTCGCCCTGCGGCTCGCCGGCCTGATCGACGTCGTCGCCGTGCGCGAGTACTGAGGCGGCTACCGGTCAGGCCTTCTTGGCCTTGGCCTTGGCCTTCTTCTTGCGAGCACCTGCGTGCGCGTACTCGGGATCCGGATGCAGGCCGCTGTTCGCGGGCGAGTAGACGCTCGTCGCGCCGATGTCCCAGCGGATCAGGTATCGCGGTCTCGGATCGCCGCGCAATACGTCTTCGATCACACCGCGGCGCCCGGCGCGTAGCCCGCCCGTCTGGGTCCGCGCGCGACGGCCGCTCTTCTCGGCGACTACACGATCTCCAACCTCAAATGCCACGAATTGCTCCTCTTTCGGTCCAGGGACAGCCAGGCGGGCATGATACGGCCTGGCGCGATAGCCGACCCTACGGCCACGTCCGCGCCGCGTGCCCTACATTTCGCGGAAGTTCGGCGTCAGCCGAAGCTCCAATACGCAGCACGGGATCGGCGTCAGCCGATTCCGCGGGCCCGGAGAGGTGCCGGAGCGGTTGAACGGGCGCGACTGGAAATCGCGTAACGGGGGTTAACCTCGTTCGAGGGTTCGAATCCCTCCCTCTCCGTTGGTTGGTTGGTTGGTGGCTAGTTGGTTGGACAGCGACGAGGTTGACTCGCTGTCCGTGCGGTCCCGTCGGCGCCTTCGGCGTGCGCGTTGTCGCCCGGATCTCCCCGTGCCGCCCTCCGCGCGCTGCTCTCGTGGCGCTCGGCGCGCGGGCTCCGCGATGCGAGCTGCACATCGTCTGAGCCGGAGCGGGTTCAGGCGGCGGGGAGCGTCGGCGGCGCCCCTAGGGCGACCAGCGCCTGCGGAAGAACGATCGAGCCGTCATCCTGCTGCCCGTTCTCGAGCAGGGCCACGATCGTCCTCCCGATCGCCACCGCGGTGCCGTTGAGCGTGTGCACATAATTGAGCTTCCCGTCGACGTCGCGGTAGCGGATGTCGAGCCGCCGGGCTTGGAAGTCGGTCGTGTTCGAACATGAGGTGAGCTCGCGATAGCGTCCCTGACCGGGGAGCCACGCCTCGCAGTCGTACTTCTTCGCCGCCGAGGCGCCGAGCTCGTTGACGGCGATCGCCACCACGCGGTAGGGGATCTCTAGCTCGGCGAGGATCGACTCCTCGATGCTCAGGAGCCGCTCGTGCTCCGCGGGCCCGTCCTCCGGCGCCACGTAGGAGAACATCTCGACCTTTTCGAACTGATGGACGCGGAAGATCCCGCGGGTGTCCTTGCCGGCGGCGCCCGCTTCGCGACGGAAGCAGGACGAGAATCCGGCGTAGCGCGCGGGCAGCTGGTCGGCGGCGAGAATCTCGTCGCGGTGGAATGAGGCCAGGGGCACCTCCGAGGTGCCCACGAGATAGAGCTCGTCGTCGGCGAGCCGGTAGATCTGCTGCTCGGTGTCGGGGAGGAAACCGGTTCCGTAGAGCGCTTCTGCGCGCACCAGCACCGGCGGGATCACCGGCTCGAAGCCCTCGCCTCGGAGCTTCTCGAACGCGTAGCGGGCGAGCGTGAGCTCGAGCATGGCCAGGTCGCCGAGCAGGTAGGCGAAGCGCGAGCCCGATACCCGGGCCGCCCGCTCCATGTCGATTCGCGGGCCGGCCAGCTCGAGGTGGTCCTTGCCCGTCGACCCGGCGTCACCAACCTTACGCAGGACGGTGTCCTCGTCCGGAGCGTCGGGAGCGGGGAGGTTCGGCAGCGAGGCGAGGAGGGAGTCGCGCTCAGCGCGCAGGGCGGCTTCGCGATCGCTGAGCTCGCGGCCGCGCGCCGCGAGCTTGGCGAGCTGCTCGCGCTCCTCGGGGGTCGGGGCCCCGCGTCGCCCCCGGCTCGCGCTGTTCTGCTCGGCCCTCAGCGCTTCGAGCTCAGCGGTAACCGCGCGCCATTGCTCGTCGAGCTCGAGCAGCCGATCGACCGCATCGGCGAGCGCCTGGTCGCGCCGAGCCAGCGCACGCTTGACCGCGTCCGGATCGCGGCGGATCAGCCTGATATCGAGAACGCCAGGCCTCCGGTGAAGTCGTCGACCACTATTTGCCAGCGCGCGTGCGCGCCTACTTCTTCGCCTTGGCGGCCGTCTTCTTGCCCTTGGCAGCCTTCTTCTTGTGCTTGGAGGCGGTCTTCTTCGCCTTCGTGGGCGTGGCGGTCGTCGTCGAGGAGGTGCCCGTCGTCGGCGTGGCCGCCGTCGCGGTCGGTGCCGCGCCTGGAGTGGGGAGCGTACCCAGCGAGAGCTTGTCGCAGGACGGGACCCCGACGCTCTGAATGCCCTTTCGACCCGCGTAGGTGGATACGAACGTCGCGACGTCCCGCGCGTCCTTGCCGACGACGATGTTCTGGGGCATCGTCGCGCCCGAGATCCCCCCGTTCTCGATCGCATACAGCACCCGGATTGCGGGCCGCTCGCAGCGCAGGTTGAAGTTCGGGCCGTTCTCGATCAGCCGGGTCTTGATGTTCGAAGCGGAGCCGTGCGTGGCGGCGTAGGAGAGCGTGTGACAACCCCCGCAGCGCTGGTTGAAGAGAGTCGCGCCTCGATACGCCGCTTGATTCGATGTGGGGACAGTGACCTTCTGCGTCCCACACGCGGCGGAGAGAACCGCGACCGCCAGAGTGACGCCCGAGACGACGAGGACCTTGAGGGGCCGGCTCATGCGGGCCGAGATCATACGGAACAATCGACATCCGATGTCTCGCCTGCGCCTGCCCCCACCCGTCCGCGCCGTCCTCGCGCTCACGCTCGCGAGCGCGCTCGCCGGCTGCGCTCACACGATCCGCGTCGGCGCTTCTCGCACCCTCCATGTCGCGGTCACCGAATACCGCCTCACTCCCGACACGGTCCGTGCCTACGCGGGGACGCTGACCATCACTGTGCGCAACCTCGGGGTGCGGACCCACGACCTGGCGATCTCGCTCGGGACCCAGAACGTCGCGCTGACCCCCGACCTCATGCCCGGACAGACCGCGGTGATGACCGTCGACCTCGCGCCCGGCACCTACCTGCTGCGCTCGACGATCACCGGCGATCAGGCGCTCGGCCTGTGGGGAACGCTTGAGGTCGTGGCCGCACACCGGACGTAGTGTCAAGCGGCCGCGCGCTGGCGACCCCGGCGCCGACCGCCTGGTTGCCGCCGGGGGGACGATCGCGCCACAAAGGCTTCGAGCGAACGTCTTACGGCCAGCGCCGGGGACGAAGCTGGGATTCGGCGCGCGCCGCCCGGCTCCTGCAAGCCGAGGTTATTAGGCTCGCGCGGGCGATCAAGGGCTATAACCCTTCCTGATGGCGGCGATCTCCGACACCGAGCTGTTTCGCGAGGTCTTCGGTCACTTCGCCACCGGCGTGGCGGTGATCACCAGCGCCGCGCCGACCGGGGCCGGGGGCATGACCGCCAACGCGCTGTGCTCGCTCTCACTCGACCCGCCCCTGGCGCTGGTGTGCTTCCAGGAGGACGCTCGTACCCTTCCCATCGTCCGCGACGCCCGTCGCTTCGGCGTCAACGTCCTGGGCGCCGACCAGGAGCACCTGGCCGGGATGTTCGCCTCCAAGGTCCCCGAAGAGGAGAAACTCGAAAGCGTCGATCACACCTTGGTCGAGGGCGTTCCCATCATCGCCGACGCGCTCGCATGGGCGGTGTGCGACCTGCGCGACCTCGTCGCCGGGGGCGACCACACCATCGCCATCGGCGAAGTGATCGCCATGGGTCGCGGCGAAGGCGTGCCGCTCATCTGGTACCGCGGCGGGTACCGGACGCTCACGGACTGAAGGCGGTCGCGGGCGCGATGAAAGAGGTCCACATCGTCGTGGGCTCGGCCGTGATCGTGCTCTTCGCGCTCACCGGCCTGTACGGAGCCTGGCGCTGGTATCGCGTCGAGCCCAGCCAGCTCTTCTGGCGCCTCCTGCGCATCAGCCAGGTCGTCCTCCTGCTCCAGATCGCCCTCGGCGGCGTCCTCCTCATCGAGGGCAAGAAGCACGCCTCGCTCCACGTCCTCTATGGCCTGCTCCCGCTCGCCGTCTCGTTCGTCGGCGAGCAGCTCCGCATCTCCTCCGCCGAGATGATCCTCGCCTCCGGCGGCTTCGAATCCGCCGCCGAGGTAGGCGAGCTGCCCGCGGAAGAGCAGCAATCCGTAGTCCTGTCGATCGTCCGGCGCGAGATGGGGGTGATGACGCTGGCGGCGCTGGTGATTTTGGGGCTGGCGGCGCGGGCGGCGATGACCTCGTAGCGTCGGGCGCGCCGGGGCCTGACCCGTGCTGCGAAACGCCTGACTGTCAGGGGAAACGCAGCACGCCCCCTCCGTGCGGCGGCGGGGTCACTCTCCCGCAACTATTCCGGCTTTTCGACCCCGCCCTCGGGAAGGACGCGCGAAGCGACACGCGAGGAGCCGCCGGCACGCGCCCAGCCGAACACGCCCGCCCACGACTCGCTAGGTAACACCGGTTACAAGCCAGACCCCCAGCCAGTGATATAACGAGCCACAAGTGATCCGGACCTATCTCCCCGCGATCGTGTTTCTGGTGCTCGGAGGCCTGCTCGGTGCCGTCTTTGCGCTGGCGAACTCGTTCCTCCACAGCGCGCACCACAACCGCTCCAAGGACGAGCCGTACGAATGCGGGCTGCCGTCGGAGGTCAAGCGCGGTTTCCGGTTCGGGATCAGCTTCTACCTGATCGCGATGCTGTTCATACTGTTCGATATCGAGGTCATCTTCATCTTCCCGATAGCGGTCGAGCTGAGGGCCTTTGGGACGTTTGCCATGTCCGAGACGGTGGTATTCATCGTTCTCTTGGCTATCGCGTTCGTGTACGTGTGGCGGCGGGGAGCGTTCGAATGGAGATAAAGCGCGAGCCACTGGACCTTCTAAAGGCGGGGCCAGGCGCCGACGACACCGTGGACGTGAGCGATTTCCGCTCCCGCCAGCTCGCGGCCCGCGACATGCTCCGCGGCGATATCGATGACGCGGAGCTCGAGAAATACGTCGAGCAGCGGGTGCTCACGACCACGCTCGAGGAGGCGGTGGCGTGGGGGCAGGGGAACTCGATCTGGCCCCTGACCTTCGGGCTTGCGTGCTGCGCGATCGAGATGATGACCATCGTCGCGGCGCGCGCGGACGTCGCCCGGTTCGGGTACGAGGTTCTGCGCGCCTCGCCGCGCCAGGCCGACCTGATCATCCTCTCCGGGCGGGTCTCGATCAAGATGGCGCCGGTCATCCGCCGCCTCTATGACCAGATGCTCGAGCCCAAGTGGGCGATCTCGATGGGCGCCTGCTGCTCCTCGATGGGCGTCTTCAACAACTACGCCCTGGTGCCCGCCGACAAGTTCATGCCCATCGACGTCCACGTCCCGGGGTGCCCGCCGCGCCCCGAGGCGCTGATGCACGGCATCCTCAGGCTGCGCAAGAAGATTCAGGAAGGCCCCGACCTCGGCTGGCGCGAGCGCTACGGCGCGGTCGGCACGGAAGAGGTCGTCGGCCCGGACGGCGCTCAGGGAAGCAGCGCGGTGAACGTGTTCAGCGGGATGACTCGGGCGCGGCACGATGAGGCGAGGCCGGATGCCGAGCAGGCCGCAAGCCCGAGCGGAGATACGGCCGGTGCCTGACGCCACCGGCCTAGAGCTGATCGCGCAGGAGCTGCGCGAGGCGAACGAGGACTCAGTGCTCGGCACCGTGTTCTTCCGCGACCGCGCCGTGATCATCGCCAACCCGCCCGATGTCCACCAGGTGCTCGAGCGGCTGAAAGCCCAGGGATATAGCTTCCTCGCATCGCTCCACGGCGTCGACTACTACCCCGAGGAGCCACGGCTCGGCGTCCTCTACGAGCTCCTCGACATGAAGGAGGTCGACCGGATCACGGTCAAGGCGCGGGTGCACACCGAGGCGCCGCAGATCGCTTCCGTGGTCGACCTGTGGCCGGGCGCCGATCATCCCGAGCGCGAGGTCTACGACATGTTCGGGGTCGAGTTCGAGGGCCACCCCGACCTGCGCCGGATCCTCATGCCCGAGGACTACGAGGGCTTCCCGCAGCGGCGCGACTTCCCAGTCGGCGGGGAGCCGGTGCTCTTCACCTACAACGAAGAGAAGACCTACGGGAAGTCGCAGTAGATGAGCACCACCGAATACCGCAAGCGCGAAGAATCGATCACCCTCTCCGCCGAGCCGGCGGGCGAGTCCCACGAGCTCCTGACCCTCAACATGGGTCCCCATCACCCGGCGACGCACGGCGTCCTGCGGCTGCTGGTGACGCTCGAGGGCGAGGTGGTCCGCGACCTGAAGCCGATCATCGGCTACGTGCACACGGGGATCGAGAAGACGTGCGAGGACAAGTCCTACTGGAAGGTCATCCCCTGCGTCGAGCGCATGGACTACGTGTCGTACTACTTCAACGCGATGGCCTTCTGCGGCGCGGTGGAGACGTTGCTGGGGATCGAGGTGCCGCCGCGAGCGCAGTACCTGCGGGTGATCCACCTCGAGCTCAACCGCCTCGCCTCGCATATGGTCTGGCTCGGCACTGGCGCGCTCGACCTCGGTGCGGTCTCGATGTTCTGGTACTGCTTCCGCGAGCGCGAGAACATCCTCGACCTGTTCGAGATGTCCTCGGGGCAGCGCATGCATACCCGATACTTCCAGGTCGGCGGCGTGTTCGAGGACATCCCGACGGGGTTTGCCACCAAGCTCAGGAAGTTCCTCGACGGCATGCCCGCGCGGGCCGACCAGTTCGCCGATCTGATGGAAAAGAACGAGATCGTGCTCCGGCGCCTACGCGACGTGTGCCCGCTCGACGAGGAGACCCTCCTCGGACTCGGCGTCACCGGCCCGCTCCTCCGGGCGGCGGGGAACCCGTGGGATCTGCGCAAGGCGCAGCCCTACTCGAGCTACGACCACTTCGACTTCAAGATCCCTGTAGGCACGGTGGGCGACAACTACGACCGCTTCCGCGTCCGCCACGCCGAGCTCTACGAGTCGGTCAAGATCATCGAGCAGGCGCTCGAGGGCCTGCCCGAGGGCCCGCACATCACCACCGACCGCAAGGTCGCCCTCCCGCCGCGCCACGAGCTCGCCACCTCGATGGAGGCGCTCATCCATCACTTCAAGCTCGTTACCGAGGGCTTCCGCGTCCCGCCCGGCGAGGCCTATTACCCGATCGAGGGCCCCCGCGGCGAGCTCGGCTGCTTCGTCCGCGCCGACGGCTCGGCGAAGCCCGCGCGGGTCCACATGCGCGACCCGAGCTTCTCCAACCTGCAGGCGTTCGCGCCCATGGTCAAGAACGCCTACATCGCCGACCTGATCGCCACCATCGCCATGCTCGACCCAATCCTGGGAGGAATTGACCGGTGATGACGCTGCCACCGAATCGCGTCTTTCCTCCCCGAGGCATCGACCGGTGAGCCGAGCGAGTCGCGCTCTCGCGCGGGCACCCGAACCGGCGCCCCCTCAAAGC
>JALYZL010000467.1 GCA_030948875.1 Actinomycetota bacterium | reverse complement strand
CGCCGACACCGCGATCATGCTCGAGCGGCTGGCCGAGGCCCGGGGAATGGCCTCCCGGCCCGTGTCGCCGCTCCTGCCCGCCGCTCACCAAGGGTCCGGCGGGCCAGGGCCCCGAGCGCCAACTTAGGGTACGTGAACCCTTACCGCCGCCCAGCGGCCCGCACGCCGATGTCGGGCGTGGGGGCCGGCCGCCCCGGGGTGAATCCAGGCAGCTCCAGTTCCAGACGCGCCCCCTGCGCGTCCGGGGTCATGCGGACATGGGCACGGCCACCATGGGCATCGGCGATCGCCCGCACGATTGCCAGTCCGAGCCCGGCGCCGCCCGCGGCCCGCGTGCGCGAGGGATCCATGCGGTGGAAGCGATCGAATACGCGCTCGCTCTCGGAGGCTGGGATTCCCGGCCCGTCGTCGATCACGGAGAACCGGATCCCGCTCGACCCGAGCCGCTCGACCTCGAGCCTGACCAGCCCGTCGGGTGCCGCCGTGTGCTCGATCGCGTTGCGCGCCAGGTTGCGCAGGGCCTGGGCGAGCCGGTCAGGGTCGGCGAGCAGCGAGCCCGACGGGACGGCGGCGAGCTCGAACTGGCGCTTGGCGGTAAGCGTGATGCCGTCAAACAATTCTTCGACGTAGCTCACGAGGTCGATCGACTCGAGGCGCAGGAAGTTCGTTTGCTCGGATTGGGCGAGGACGAGCAGGTCGTCCACGACGCGGCCGATCCGGGCCACCTCGGCCTGGACCAGGCGCTCGACGCGGCGTACCTCGGTCCCCGACGGGTGCTCCTGGGCCGCGAGCACCTCGAGCTGGCCACGGATCACGGTCAGCGGCGTGCGGAGCTCGTGCGAGGCGTCGGCGATGAACGCCCGCTGTCCCTTGAAGGCGTCGGCGAGCCGGTCGAGCATGTGATTGAAGGCGTCGGCGAGCACGCGAACCTCGTCGCCGCGGGCGTCGGAAGTCGGCATCCGCGGTTCGAGGTCGCCCGCATCGACCCGGGCCGCGATCGCGGCCATTCGGCGCAGCGGCGCCGACACGCGGGCCCCGGCGAGGTAGGAAGCGATGAGCGCGATGGCCAGGATCAGCCCACCGGCCAGGAGGAAGGCGCGGACGATGCCGCGTTCGGCGCGATCGACGATGGTCAGCGGCTCGCCGGCACCCACCACGACGCGGAGCCTGCCCACCGAGACGTTGCGCTCGAGGATCCTGATGTCGCCGACGTCGGGGAGACGGTACGTCGTGTAGCCGATGCGAGCGATCGTGAGCGCTCGTCCGAGCGCGTTCTCGTGTAGCTGCTCGGCCGCCGTCTCGCCAGCTTCGGGCTGCGGGGCGCTGAAGAGCTCGGGGTGATTACTGACCATCCCGGCACCGGGCACGAGCACGAACAGCAGGGTCGAGGTCGCTTTGAACGGCTGGGCATGGACGTACTTCCCAACCGCGCGGGCGATCTGGAGCGGGGAGTCGCCGTCGAGCGCGAGCAGGAGCTGCTGGAGCTGGCCGGTGTCACCGGAGACGTCGCGGTCGATCTGCCCGCGGAGCTGGCCGCTGGTGTCGCGGTACACGACGACGAACATCGCCGCCGCGGACACGAGCAGCACCCCCGCCACCCAGGCCGTAAGCCGCCAGCGCAGCCTCCGGGTCGACGAGAGGCTAATCCGCATCGTCGAGCCGATACCCCACGGAGCGGACGGTGGCGATCGGGGCGTGCCGATCGCCGTGGCGCAGCTTGCGGCGCAGGTAACCGACATAGACGTCGACGACGTTGGTGCCCGGATCGTGCTCGTAGCCCCATACGGCGCGGAGGATCTGCTCGCGTGAGAGCACGCGCCCGCGGTTGTTGAGCATGTAGACGAGAAGCTCGAACTCGGTGCTCGACAGGCGTACCTTCTCGCCCGCGTGGCGCACCTCGCGCGTGATCAGGTCGACCTCGAGGTCGCCGGCGCGCACCGCGGTGGCGGGCGCCTGCATCGCCGCCCGCAAGTGCGCCCGGACCCGCGCGGCAAGCTCGGCGAGCGAGAACGGCTTGACCAGGTAATCGACGGCCCCGGCATCGAGTCCGGCGATCCGGTCCTCGATGTCGCCCCGGGCCGTGAGCACGATCACGGGCAGCCCGGGCTGGGCCGCCGACAGCTCCGCCAGGACCTCGAGGCCACTTCGGCCTGGAAGCAGCATGTCGAGCACCACGAGGTCGACGTCCTCGGTCAGGGCGCGATCGGTCCCGGTCACTCCGTCGAGTGCCGAGATGACGTCGAATCCGTGCGCGCGGAGGCCCCGCTCGAGAAAGTCGACGATCCCCGGCTCATCCTCGATGACGAGGATCAGGCCGGGCACGCAGAACCACCTCGGCCGCTCCAAGCGGCGTAGCGCATGGGGCGATGATAAGCGCCCGATGGACGTCCAAGAGGCCGAAGAGCTTTCTCATCGGGGGGTGAAGGGGTCTTTAGTCCACGGGGGAACACTATGTTCGATGGATACAAGCCCCGCAGCCGCGGGCGCCCGAAACGCTGCCCGCCGCCCATCCGTCGCGCGTCGGCGCATGGGGACGAGGCTCACCGGCGGCGGGACCGACGGTAACGAGCAGCTTACGGCGATCACCGGGACCATCCTGCTCGTACTGCTCGCCGTTGTCGGGGCGACGATCGTGTGGATCGGCCAGCTCCTCTGGCTCCATCTCTTCATCGGCCTGCTGGTGATCGGCCCGGTGGTCCTGAAGCTGGCGAGCACCGGCTACCGCTTCGCGCGGTACTACACCGGCGACGGCGCCTACCGCCGTAAGGGCCCGCCGGTGACCCCGCTGCGGCTGATCGCCCCGATCGTCGTCGTGACGACGCTGGTGGTGTTCGTCAGCGGAGTCGTGCTCCTCTTCGTGGGCCCGGCCGATCGGAGCCAGCTCGTGCTCATTCACAAGGTGAGCTTCATCGTCTGGGTCGCCTTCATCTCGCTGTACGTGCTCGGTCACCTGCCGCACATGCCCGCGGCACTGCGCGCCGCCCGCCGCCCGACCCCGGAGCTGCCAGGTCTGCAGGCAGGCGTTGCCGGTCGCTGGCTCTCGATCGCCGGCGCTCTCGTCGGCGGCCTCGTGCTCGCGGTCGTCCTCATCCCCGACTTCTCCATCTGGACCGCCCACACCGCCCTGCTCCACCACCACGATCGTCACTGAGCCCGGCGGCATTAGCGCGGACGTCGCACCCTGTCCTCGTTTCACCGCGCTTTAGAAACCCTGGTATCAAGGGCTGTGATGGCGCGAACTTCGACGCCCGGGCGGTCGCCGTGGTCGCGTATTCCGCTCGGCGTGGTCGCCGTGGCGTGTCTCGCGCTCGCCTGTGCCGCGGTGTACCAGCATCGCTTCGGGTGGAACGAGTATTCCCATTTCGATCAGGTGCGCGCCTTCGACCATGGGACGGCGAGCATCGATCGCTACCGCCGCTCGACCGGCGACCGGGCGTACTACCACGGGCACTACTACTCCGACAAGGCGCCAGGGATGGGGTTGTTCCTGCTTCCCGCCTATCACGTCGCCGTGGCCACGGGAGTCGTCCATCGCGCGGGGATCGGCGCGATCCACCTGATGGTCGTCTTCGGGTGCGTCCTGCCCGTCACGATCATCCTTCTCCTCGGCCTCTGGCTCGTCCGGCGGCGCGATCCCGGGCAGGGCGCGGCGGTGGCGATCTCGCTCGGCCTGGGGACGCTGCTCTTGCCCTTCGCGACGTTGCTCTTCTCCCATGTGCTGTCGGCCGGTCTGGGCTTCGCTGCCTTCTGCCTTCTGTGGCGCGAACGCGAGCGCGAGGGCGAGCCGGAGCGCAAGCCCCATCTCGGCTTCATCGTCGTAGCCGGAGTCCTGGCTGGATACGCGATCGCCGTCGAATACCCGCTTGTCCTGCTCGTGGGCGTCCTCGGTCTCTACGCTGCCTCGTTTAGAGCGCCGGCCAACACAGTGCTCGCCTATGGCGGCGGTGTCGCGATCGGGCTGGTTCCGCTGCTCCTCTACGACTGGTGGGCCTTTGGGTCACCTCTGCATATCTCCTATGCCTCGGTGGCCGCCAACTCGTCGGGAATACTCGGACTGGGCTGGCCCAGTCTTCGCGTCGCGGTCAGGCTCCTCGTCTCCAATCGTGGCCTGTTCGTCGTCACGCCCGTGGTGGCCGCAGCGATCGCCGGGATCGTCGTCCTGTATCGCGAAGGAAGGCGTATGGATGCGCTCGTTCCCGCCGTCGTCGCCGCCGCTTACTTCTTCTACAACATCTGTTACTACCTTCCCTTCGGCGGTGCCGTCCCCGGCCCGCGGTTCCTCATCACCATGCTCCCGTTCCTCGCGGTGCCGCTCGCCGCCGCGTACCGCGAGGCGCCGATCGCCACGCTCTCGCTCGCCGCGGCCTCTGCCGCGACGATGGCGGCGGCCACCCTCACCCTGCCCGTCTTGGCGATCCAGTCCTCGACGCGAGTTTGGTGGAACATGCTCACCTCAGGCCACTTCGGCACCCCCGACGCGAACGTCGCCGTTTTCGCCGTGCTCGCCGTGCTCGCGATCCTCGTCGCGGCGTCGGCAACACCGAAGCCGGCCGTGGGCGCGCTCGCGCGCCCTCGTCGCGATCTCGAGCTCGCCGTGCTCGGAGTCGGGAGCTGGTTCGCGCTCAGGAGCGCCGGGCCTACGCTGCTCGGCCAGGACCATGCTACCGGGGAGGCGTGGGGATTGGCAGTGCTGATCGTCGTCGGGGTCGTACTCATAGCCGTCATCACCTGCGTCGCTCGCGGCTACGGATTCGCGTGGGTCGCCGGCATCCCGGTCGTGGCCCTGGCGGCGCGACGGTTCGACCATACGACCGCGGCGCTCGGCCTGGCGGCGATCTCCGCCGCGCTCCTGATCGCCGTCGCGTCGACGCGGCGCACGATGGTTCTGGCCGATCGAGAACCCTAGGGCCATATCCTCCGGCCCTGTGAGGGCTGGAGGAGCGTGGGCACACGAGCGACTCGACGTGATCGGCCCGGTGCTGGTCGTCGGTCTCCTGCTCGCCGCGTTCATCTTCACGCGCCTCGGGACCTACCACGACAACCCGACCGGGTTCGTCCTCTTCGGGCACCACTTCGCCCCGTACATTCATCCACCCCACGGAGCGCTGATCAACTCCCGTGAAGGGTACGACGGTCAGTTCTTCTACGTGCAGGCGAAAGACCCGCTCCTCCTCCGTCATGCGACGGTCGCCGCCTTCCGAGCGAGCACCGAGGCGTTCCGCATGGAGCGGATGGCTTATCCGACGCTCGCCTGGCTGCTCGCCGCGGGTCAGGTGAGCGCCATCCCCTGGAGCCTGCTCGCCATCAATGTGCTCGTCGTTCTCGGCCTCACGCTCAGCTTCGCCATCTACGCGCGACGGCGCGGTTGGTCCGCGTGGTGGGCGCTGGGGGTCGGCCTCATCGCCGGCCTGCTCACCGCTACGCTCCGCGATCTCGGTGATCCGGTGGCAGTGGCCAGCATGCTCACCGGGCTCCTCCTGTGCCACCACCGGCGCCGCTGGTGGGGGGCGGCGCTCCTGACGGTGGCAGTGCTCGCGCGCGAGCCGATGGCGCTCGCGGTCGTGGCCATCGCCATCGACGCAATCGCGCGGTGGTGGCGCATGCGTCACGAGCCGGGAGCTGCCCGTCGAATCGCGCGCGAGGCCTGGCCGGTAGTAATCGTGCCCGCGGTGGCATTCATCGCCTGGCAGGCCTATATCGACGCGCGCTACGGCAGCAACGTGACGAGCACGAGCTCGGCTTCCTACCAGCCGCCGTTCGTCGGTCTCATTGATGAAGTGCGGCATACGCTCGATCTCGGGACGCGACGCGACATCCTGTGGGACCTCGCCTACCTGGGCGTGATCTCGGCCGGGATCGCCGCCTCGATCGCGCTCTTGCGCCAGAAGGTGACGGTAACCGCCATTGCTGCCGTGGCGTTCGGGCTCAGCCTGCTCGTGGTCACCTTCGGCGATTCCTGGAGCTACACGCGCCTCAGCGCGCCCATGTTCGCCGCGCTCCTGCTCGCCGGGCTCCAGCTGCGTAACCGCCCGGCGCTGCTCATCTGCGCCGCCGCAGCATTCATGACCGCGGTCTTGCCCCTAGCCCCCTGGATCGCCGCCGCTTAGGCGCGCAGCAAAACGAATCAGCGCAGGTAGACGGCGAAGAAGTCGCGGTCGTCCTGGGTCAGGTAGCGATAGCGCGAGCGGTTCATCGCCCCGAGCAGGTTCGCCGGGTTGACCGCGTCAGGGAACCGGTAGCTGATGAAGCTCACCCAGTAGGAGTTGATGTCGAGCTCCATGGCGCGGACGGCCCCTGCGTGGATGAGGACCTTGGCCAGCGAGCCGACCGTCTGGTAGTTGGCGGCCGCGTAGATGAGATTGCCCTGGCTGTCGACGCCGAGCCCCGAGCGCCACACGCGGATCGCGTTCCCGAGCGTCGCTCCCCATTGCGGCCCGTCGCTCAGATTCGGGTTCGGGCGTCCGTTGTTGACGATCAGCGGCAGGTTCTGTCGCGCATAGAGGACGGTGGGGCCGACGTCGGGTCCGCCCGTCCACGAGACTACGTCGGTCCGCCCGTCGGTGTAGCCGACGATGGTGGCGAAGCCGTTCTTGAGCGGCGCGTAGGTGCGGCCGCCGAGCGCGAACCCGCCCCCCGAGTCCTGCAGCTTGAAGCCGCTGTTGAACGTCGCCACCAGGCGGCCGCGGCTGGCCACGGGTACCTCCATCGGCCCGCGCCGGAGCTTCACCGCGGGCTCCTGGAGGCCCGGATACAGCTGCACGCTGGCGCGCGTGTGGTCGATCCAGGCGACGCCGGCCACCATCTGGGGGTACAGCGGGTCGCTGCGGAAGCTGGTCACGAGCACGGGCGGCTTCGAACCGCCGGCGGCGAAGGTGGGGTGCCAGACGCCCTCGCCCGCGAGCGCCGGCTTGATCAGCGGCGCCAGCCGAGGCGGGGCGTACTGCGGGAGGGCGGGACGCGACGCCACCGCCGTCTGGTGCGGCAGATGCTTGAGCGGACGACCCCCTGTCGAGGGCGCGGTGAGCGAGTAGTACGTCGCTTCGACCTGGTTGACGATGCCGCGGGCGCCGTTGCTCGTGAGCCACTCGACGGTGCGGATCCCGAGGCTCGAGTCGGAGCGCCCAGTGAGCATGCTGAGGTACGAGATCACCACCGGGACCAGGCAGATCGCGGCGGCGAGCAGAGCCACGCGCCGGACCCGATACCACCGCGAGGTCGGTATCTCGCGCGGGCGCCGACGGATCGGCGGGCGGGGCTGGCGCAGCGGCTCGTGAGTGATTCCAGCCATCCGGCGAATTGTGCCAAGGGTGCCCAAGCGGCAAACGTGAGAACCTACTCACTCCCTGCACATCTCCGATTGAGGTAGTCGGCCCAGGCTACCCGGATGCGATTGGTGGAGGGTGCCGTGCGGTCTCGGCTGCGCGAGCGAAGCCCACGCCATCCGTCCCCCCGCGCATTGAGTCCCGCAACTTCAGCAATTCGCCCCGCCGCCGACACCAAAAGTGCCGGCCGCAAGACCGCGCAAGTCGTGCCGCGGCGTGGCGTCGTGCGCGCCGCGCTGGTGACGATCCGTCCCCGGCAATGGGTCAAGAACTCCCTCGTCATCGCCGCACCGGCCGCCGCGGGCGCGCTCACGCACGACGACGTGCCCGTGCGCGTCCTCCTCGCGTTCGTCGCCTTCTCGATGCTGGCATCCGGAATCTATGCCTTCAACGACGTCCGCGATGCCGCCGAGGATCGGCGCCACCCCCGCAAGCGCTATCGCCCCGTCGCCGCCGGCGAGCTACGGCCGCAGGTCGCGCTGGGCATCGGCGCGGCCCTGATGGTCGCCGGTCTCGTGTGCTGCGCCCTGGTCGCACCGGCGCTCGCCCTCGTCGGCGCCGGCTATCTCGCGCTCACGCTCAGCTACACCACCACCTGGCGGCGGTTCGTCATCGCCGACCTCGTCGCCATCGCCGGTGGATTCGTGCTCCGCGCGATCGCGGGCGGGGTCGCCGCGCCGGTGGCGCTCTCGCGCTGGTTCGTACTCGTCGTCGTCTTCAGCGCCGTGTTCATCGCCGCCGGTAAGCGCCATGCCGAGCTCCGGCGGGTGGGCGCCGCGCCGCCCGGCGGACGGCCGGTCCTTCATCTCTATACGGAATCGCGCTTGCTCAAGGTCCTCACCGCGAGCATGGCGTTCGCCCTCCTCGCCTACCTGATGTGGGCGGTCAGGGGCCCGCTGGTGTACGGCGTGCCCTGGCGACTGATCACCGTCGCCCCCTTCGCCGGGTGCTTGCTGCGCTACTGCGTCCTCCTTCGCCGTGGCGATGGGGAGGCGCCCGAGGACCTCGTGTTCGGTGACCGCTGGCTGCGATTGTTCGCCTTCGCCTGGATCGTCACCTTCGCGATCACCATCCATGCCACTCACTGACGCCGGCACCGTCGTCGGTCGGCCCGCCGTCGTGCACGGATGGGGCGGAGGCGGTTCGGCCAGCGTGACCGTGCTCAGACCGCGTGACGAGGCAGAGCTCCGCGGGGCGCTCGCCGGGTGTCGGCGAGCGTCCGGGGCCATCGCCCGCGGTCTCGGGCGCAGCTACGGCGACGCCGCCCAGATCGCGGGCGGTCACGTGCTGGACATGAGCGGGCTGCGGGGCTTCGAGGTCGACGAGGCGCAGGGAACGGTCACCGCGCAAGCCGGGGTGACGATCGGCGAGCTCGTGTCGAGCCTGGTCCCCCGGGGCTGGATGCTCCCCGTCGTTCCCGGGACCCAGCACGTCACCGTCGGCGGGGCGATCGCCAGCGACGTCCACGGCAAGAACCACGCGACCGTGGGGAGCTTCTCGAAGCACGTACGCGAGAGCGTGCTGTTGACGGCGGCGGGGGAGATGCTCGAGCTCGAGCCGGGAGCGCCCTCGGGGCTGTTCGAAGCGACGACCGGGGGCATGGGACTCACGGGCCTGATCGTCTCGGCCCGGATCGGACTGGTGCGGGTCGGCAGCGCGATGATGACCGTCGACACCGACCGTGCACGGGACCTCGACGATGCTCTGGCGCTCCTCTCCGGCTCCGGCGGACCGCACCGGGTCGCGTGGCTCGACCTGCTCGGCTCTCGCTCGGGCCGCGGCGTCGTGACCCGGGCCGCGCACGCGCCCGGCGGCGACGGCGCGGCGGCTTCGGGGAGTAACGACCGCGCCGGAGTGCGCGCGAAGGTCACCGTGCCCGAGCGCTGGCCCGCGGGCGTCCTGCGCGCGAGCACGATCCGCGCCTACAACGAGCTTCGCTACCGCGGCGCGCCCCGACACGAACGCGGCCGCGCCGAGGGGCTCGGAGTGCACATGTTCCCGCTCGACGCGCTCGCGGCGTGGCCGAGGCTGTACGGACGTGAAGGCCTGCTCCAGTACCAGTTCGTCGTGCCCAGCGGTCAGGAGCACGTCCTCCACAGCGTCCTTGCTGGTCTGCGCCGCGCTTGCGTTCCGTGCTTTCTCGCCGTGCTCAAGGATCTCGGTCCCGGCAACGACGCTCCGCTCTCGTTCCCGCTTGCCGGTTGGACGCTGGCCCTCGATCTGCCGCGCGCGGCCAGCGGCGTCGGTGCGCTCCTCGACACCTTCGACGACCTCGTCGCCGCCGCCGGCGGCCGCGTCTACCTGACCAAGGACGCGCGCGCGCGACCCGATGCGGTGCAGGCGATGTACCCCCGCCTCGCGCGCTGGCAGGAGGTTCGCGCCACCGCCGATCCCGACGGCCTGTGGCGCTCGGACCTGGCGCTGCGCACCGGTCTCGTCAGGGGCCGGCGCCACGCGAGCAGCGCCGCTGCCGATGACCCGGCGCCGCGACGGGTGCTCCTCCTCGGCGGCAGCTCGGAGATCGGGCTGGCCATCGTCCGCCGGCTAGCCCGCGACCGGCCGGTGCGTGCCTATCTCGTCGGGCGCGACCGCGAGCGCGTCGAGTGGGCCGGGCACGAGCTCGCGCGGGAGGGAATCGAGGTGGGACCCCTGGAGATCCTCGACGCCGCCGACACCAGCGCCCACGCCGGTGTGCTCGCGCGCACCTTCGAGGACGCGGGCGGCTTCGACGTGGTCGTCCTCGCGGTCGGCATCCTCGGCGCCCAGGAGGGGCTCGACGCCGACCCCGCCGTCGCCACCGAGGTACTGGACGTCAACTTCCTCGGCTCCGGATCACTGCTCATGCATTCCCTGCGCGCCCTGCGTGACCAGCACCACGGCACCCTCGTCGTGCTCTCGAGCGTCGCGGGCGAGCGGGTGCGGAGCACCAACGCGGTGTACGGCGCCGCCAAGGCGGGCCTTGACGCGCTCGCCCAGGGATTAGCCGACGCGGCGGCGGGAAGCGGCGCGCGCGTGCTCGTCGTGCGCCCCGGATTCGTGGTCACGCGGATGACCGAGGGCCTGCCCCGAGCGCCGCTGGCC
>JALYZL010000464.1 GCA_030948875.1 Actinomycetota bacterium | reverse complement strand
GACTCGAGCAGATAGTCGGTGAGGTCCTCGGACATCTTCTTGGTCAGCGTGGTGACCAGCGTGCGTTCGCTGCGGTCGACGCGCCCGCGGATCTCGTTCATCAGATCGTCGATCTGGTTGCGGGTCTCGCGAACCTCGACCTCCGGGTCAACGATCCCCGTGGGCCTGACGATCTGCTCGACCACGCGCGCGCTGCGGGTGCGCTCGTATTCGCCCGGCGTAGCCGACACGAAGACGATCTGCGGGGTGATCGACAGAAACTCCTGGAAGGTCTGGGGACGGTTGTCCATAGCCGATGGCAGGCGGAAGCCGTAGTCGACGAGCGTCTGCTTGCGCGAGCGGTCGCCCTCGGACATGCCCCCGATCTGGGGCACGGTCTGGTGCGATTCGTCGATGAAGCAGACGAAGTCCTCGGGGAAGTAGTCGAGCAGGCAGTACGGCCGGTCGCCCGGCCGGCGGCCGTCGAGGATCCGCGAGTAGTTCTCGATCCCGTTGCAGAACCCGAGCTCGCGCAGCATCTCCGTGTCGTACTGCGTGCGCTGGCGCAGGCGGTGGGACTCGAGCAGCTTCCCCTCGGCCTCGAGCACGGCGCACCGGTCACCCAGCTCGATCCCGATCTGCTGGACCGCGTCCTCGATCATCCCCTCGCGCACGTTGTAGTGGGTCGCCGGCCAGATCCCGACGTGCTCGAGCTCGTCCTCGATGAGCTCGCCGGTCAGCGGGTCGAAGTGCTGCAGGCGCTCGATCTCGTCGCCGAAGAGCACGGCGCGATACGCCGTCTCCGCGTAGGCGGGGAAGATCTCGAGTGTCTCGCCGCGCACCCGGAACGTGCCGCGGGCGAGGGCGGTGTCGTTGCGCGTGTACTGGATCGAGACGAGCTTACGCAGCAGCGCATCGCGGTCGATGTACTCGCCCTTGCTCAGGGTCTGCAGGTTGGTCTCGTAGACCTCGGGCGAGCCCAGGCCGTAGATGCTGGACACGCTGGCGACGATGATCACGTCGTGGCGGGCGAACAGTGCCGCGGTGGCCGAGTGGCGCAGTCGGTCGATCTCCTGGTTGATCGCCGAGTCCTTCTCGATGTAGAGATCCTTGCTCGGGACGTACGCCTCGGGCTGGTAGTAGTCGTAGTAGGAGACGAAGTACTCGACCGCGTTGCGCGGGAAGTAGGCCCGGAACTCGTTGCAGAGCTGGGCGGCGAGCGTCTTGTTGTGGGCAATGATGAGCGCAGGCTTCTGGATCGCCTCGATCGTGCCTGCCATGGTCATCGTCTTGCCCGTTCCCGTGGCCCCGAGGAGGCTCACGAACCGCTCCCCGGCCTCGATCCCCTCGGCGATCGACGTGATCGCAGCAGGCTGATCTGCGGTCGGACTGTAAGCGGCTTCGAGTTCGAACTTGGGCATGGTGCAGGAACCCCTAAGCGTAGCGAGGGTCCCGGACGGATCCCGCGGCGCGTCCTAGCGGTAGCCCAGCTGGCTTGGATACGTGTGGCGGTAGCGCTGCTGCGCGCTGAGCACCTTCTCGACGTACGCCCGCGTCTGCGGGAAGGGGATCTCGTTCACCGTAAGCGCGTGCCCCTGCGCCCGCGCCCGGGCGATCCACTCGTCGACGTTGGTCTGGCCGCCGTTGTAGGCCGCGAGCGCGAGCATCTTGTTCCCGCCGTAGCTATTGAGGAGGTAGCGCAGGTAATAGCTGCCGTAGGCGATGTTGACCTGCGGGCTGTCGAGGTCGGCGACCCTGAAGGTGGTCGCGCCGGAGCGACGGGCGAGGAACTCGGCCGTCGCGGGGAGAATCTGCATCAGCCCTTGGGCGCCGGCCGACGACGTGCGCGCGTCGAACTTCGTCTCGGCATAGATCACGGCGGCGATGAGCGCGGGATCGAGCCCCTTCTCGTGCGCCTGCTGGACGATGATGTCCTCGTGCGCTAGCGGGAGCGTGAGGTCGCGGTATGCGGTCTCGAACAGGGGCACCGCTACTTGGATCGCGAACAGCGCCAGCGCGGCCGCGCCGACCGTGAGCAGGGCACGGCGGACACGGCGACGCCGGCGCGCCACGATGGTGCGCCGCCGCCGGGCCGCGGCACGACGAGCAGTTACGCCCGCGGAGCTGGAGCTCATCTCCTCAGCATGTCAAGCACGGCCGACAGAGCGCTCTCGAGCTCAACCGGAGTTCCGTCGTTGACAACAACGTACTGCGCCTTGGCGGCCTTCTCCTCCTGGCTGAGCTGCCGTGCCGTCCGTTCCGCCACGGCGGCGTGGCCGCGCCCTCCGGCGCGACCCGAGCGCAGTGCCTCGTCGGCAACCACGGCGATCGTCGCGTCGAAGGCGAGTTCGAGGCCCGACTCGAAGAGCAGCGGAACCTCGACCACGGCGGCCGGGGGAGCCGGGACACGGTCCTCGATCTCGTGCCGCCACTCCGCCATTCGCTCCCGAACGCGCGGCCAGAGCAGGTTCTCGATCCACGTGCGCTCGCCGTCGTTCGCGAACATGCGCTCCGCCAGCGCTCGTCGATCCACCACCCCGTCGGGCGCCACCTCCATACCGAAACGGTCGACTACCGCGTCTCGCACCTCGCTGGTCCCGTAGAGCTCGTGCACAATCTTGTCGCTCGAGAGCACCGCGGCCCCGAGGCGCTCGAGCGCGTCGAGCGCCGTGGACTTGCCGGCGCCGAGACCGCCGGTCAGCGCTACGTAGGGAACCCGGTCAGCGCTCAGGCCGTCGGCTCGCCGGGGCCGGAGCTGCTGACACCTGCCGGCGCGTCGACGGCGTCGAGCTCGGCATCCTCGGACGCGCCCGCTTCGGCCTCGACCTCGGTGGGCTCGGGCTCGGCAGGTTCGGCAGCCGCGGGCTCAGGCGTGGCTGGCGCCTCGGCCACGGCATCCGTAGGCTCCGCCGCCGCTGGCGCCTCGGCCACGGCATCCGTAGGCT
>JALYZL010000432.1 GCA_030948875.1 Actinomycetota bacterium | reverse complement strand
CGGGGCCCCACGAGCGCCTTGGTATCCGCGAACCTCCTTTAGCGGACCTGGAAGTACCCGGTCTTTGCCGCGACGCTTCCTCCGGCATCGATCGACAGGCGGATCGTATATCGGCCTGCGCGCACTTTGCGGCCGAGCGACAGCGAGAGCCGCGCACGGTGGTTGCGCACGAGCGTGGCCACGTTGCTGATCAGGGACCGTCCGCGGAACAGCCGGGCGCGGATCAGCGTGCTCACGTGCGAGCCGCCACTCGTGGTACAGATGAGTGCGACCGCGTGGTTGCGGTACTGGTGGGTGCAGGTGACCTTTGGCAGCTCGATCCCCGTGGAGGGGCCGCTGCCGGCGGTCGCTGCCGATCCGGATGCTGCGCTGGAACCGCTTGCGGTTGCGCTTGTGGTCGCAGCTCCCGAACTG
Source organism: Actinomycetota bacterium (assembly GCA_030948875.1). GTDB lineage: Bacteria > Actinomycetota > Thermoleophilia > Solirubrobacterales > Solirubrobacteraceae > Palsa-465. Next base: position 4,740 of record JALYZL010000432.1, on the reverse strand, counting down.
GTCGCGGCCGGTGGCGTCGCGGCATCTCCCGGCCAGATCGCATTGGTGATTTCGCCGGTCGTGTCGTTCATGATGATCGCTGGAGCATGGCCGAAGTGCTGGTGGAAGTCGAACGCGTTACTGAGCGTGCCCGCGGACGCGTCCGCTGCCTCGTTTCCGATCCGGCCGAGGTTCCAGTTGTCCTCGATAAAACGCAGGATCGAAGCCTGCTCGGTGAACGTGTTGTCGACGTAGTTCTGCTTAGCCCACGGTGAGATCACCAGCAATGGCTGCCGCGGCCCGACCCCGCAGCGGTCATTCTGCGCCGGCGGAGTCGCCGACGAGCCACACTTGCCGGGACCGTTGAGATTATCCGCGGTGTCCTGCGACTGACGGATGATCGGCCCCATCTGGTGGTCATACCAACCATCCGAGTCGTCGTAGGCGATGATGATCGCGGTCGATTGCCATTCTGGCGACTGCTCGATCTGGTTGATCGTGTCGACGAGGAATCGCTGCTCGTCCAGCGGGCCGGAGTAGCCGGCGTGCCCGTCCTGATACGCCGGAGCCTTGAGGAACGACACCTGAGGCATGTTCCCCGCGGCTAGCGCCTGGCTGAACAGCGACAGGTTGTACTGGTGGTTGACGGCATTGTTGGGTGGGGTACCTGCCGGATCGCTTTGACCCACCAAGGAGACCGAGCTCGGCGCGACATGGTCGGGGTTCGCGGTGCTCGCGTAGTACTCGAACGGCTCGTGGTGCGGGATGTAGTCGGCCGTTGATGCGCCCCCGACGTTCGCGTGCGCGGTGCCGCAGATCGCCCGGCCGCCGGACGTCGAAGACGGAGTAAATCCACCCTCGAACCAGCCCCACGTGACGCCGCTGGCGTTCATCAGGTCGCCGACGTTCTTACCCGTCATCGAGACCGTCACTCCACCCGGGGACCCGTCCGGATTGAGCGGGACGCTGGGGTTGGAGCACTGGTCGTACGACGGGTCCTGGTCGCCGAGTACCGTGCCGTTGGCAACGGCTCCCGAGGTCCCCCCGTGGACGACAGCCCCGTTGGTATTGCCGCCGATCAGATTGAGCGCGCCGGGCGTCGAGGGCCCGAACTGGCTGCTGTAGGAGTTGTCGTTGAGCGTGAAGTGCTGGGCCATGTTCCACAGCGCATTGACAGTGTTTCCGTCGTAGTAGTCCATGACGATTCCGTTGGGGCCGTAATTGCCGTTGTCGGGATATGTCGACTGGGTGCAGCCCGAACCAGTCGTGGCCTGCACGAACTTGTCCATCAAGCCCCCGTCGAAGGCACTCTGCTCCGCCGAGTAGCCGTGATTCTGGCTGCACGTCACCGCCTGGCTTGGATCCAGCCGTGCGGGCTCGTTCACGTTCGGGTTGGCCGTTAGCAGGGTCTGATTGAGCCCGTTGACGGTGGGCGTCCCCGGGAGCGGCGTGAACTTGGGCTCGCCCGGAGGATTGGTGGCGAAGGGGTAGGTACCGAAGTAGTGATCGAACGAGATGTTCTCGCCGAAGATCACGACTACGTGCTTGATCGGCGTGGTCGGGTGCGCGGCCGCAGCCGTCGACGCAGTCGACGAGGCGGATGAGACCGAAATCCCGATCACTGTGGCCCCTGCCGCCGCTACGCCCAATGCCGTCGCAACAATCTTCTTGCAGGTAAGCAAGCGAGACTCCTTTGCTCATCGGCGGACGGCTGATGAATCTCTCAGCACCGGCCGTCCCCGCGGTGCCATACGGCATCCTCTGCCCTCGGTCACCGACCCGGGTGAACGAGGCGTGTCCTGCACGTGAACATCCTGTTGGCCGCCGCGGACCGAAAGCGCTGCCGTGGAGAGCCGCGCCCTCTCAGTCCGTCGTCGGGCGTTCGATCTCGCGCTTGAGGATCTTGCCGGTGGGGCCCTTGGGGAGATCCTCGACGAGCCACACGAGGCGCGGGTACTTGTAGGCGGCGACCTGGCCCTTGACGTGCTGGCGGAGCTCCTCGGTCGTCACATCAGCCCCGTCCTTGAGCGCGACGGCGGCGCCGATCTCCTCGCCGAGCTCGTCGTGCGGAACCCCGACCACGGCGACCTCGCGGACCGCCGGGTGCTCGTAGAGAACCTCTTCGATCTCACGGGGATAGACGTTGTAGCCGCCGCGGATGATCATGTCCTTCTTGCGGTCGACGATGAAGAAGTAGCCGTCCTCGTCGACCTTGGCCATGTCCCCGGTGTGGAACCAGCCCTCGCGGATCGCCTCGGCGGTCGCCTCGGGGCGGTTCCAGTAGCCCTTCATCACGTTGTGGCCACGGACGACGATCTCGCCGACCTCACCGGTCGCCAGGTCGTGGCCCTCGTCGTCGACGACCTTCATCTCGACGCCCTCGACCGGGGTGCCGATGGAACCGGCCTTGCGCTCACGGTCGGGGTGGTTGAACGACGCGACGGGCGAGGTCTCGGACAGGCCGTAGCCCTCGAGCACCTTGCACCCGAACTTTTCCTCGAAGCCGTGCATAACCTCGACGGGCATCGCGGAGCCGCCCGAGGCGCAGACCTGGAGCGTCGAGGTGTCGTAGCTCGAGGCATCGGGGCAATGGAGCATCGCGTTGTACATCGTCGGCACCCCTTCGAACACGGAGACGCGGTCGCGCGCGATGATCTCGAGCGCCTTGGCCGGGTCGAAGCGGGGGATCAGGGTGAGCATCCCCCCTCCGGCGATGGTGGCGTTGAGCCCGCACGTCTGGCCGAAGGAGTGAAAGAGCGGCAGCGCGCCGAGGGTGATTGCTTCGGCGCCGAGGCCAAAGAGACCGCGGGCGATCTCGCAATTGCGCTTCAGGTTGGAATGCGTGAGCTCGGCGCCCTTGGGCGTCCCCGTCGTGCCCGACGTGTACAAGATCACCGCCGTGTCGGAGCCATCGGTGTCAGCCACTTCGGCGCGCGGTTTCGTCGCCCCGAGCAGCTGCTCGAACTCGCCGGGCTCGACGAGCACGCACTCGACTCCCGCCTCCTCCGCTCCCGCCTGAGCGTCCTCGGCAAACCCGTGCCAGGCGAGCAGGAGCTTGGCTTCGGGGTCGCGCAGATAGAACGCCACCTCGCGCTGCTTGAGGAGCACGTTCATGGGCACCACCACGCCTCCGGCGCGGAGCACGCCGTAGTAGCAGACCGCGAAGTAGGGGACATTGGGAAGCATGATCCCGACGCGGTCGCCCGGGCCGATGCCCTTCTCGGCGAGCACGCCCGCCATCAGCGCGGTGGCGCCATCGAGGAGCCCGTAGCTGACGTCCAAGGGTGCGTGCGTCCCGTCGTCGAGCCGGACCGCGATGCGGTTGGGGTCGCGCGCGGCGGACTCGGTGAGGATGGTGACCATGTTCATCGTGCCGAGACTCTAACGTCTCCCGCGTGTCCAACCGGCGCCTGGCAACCGTGCTCGTGCTCGTGCCGCTCGCCCTCCCGTCGGCCGCGCTCGCCCACACCCGACTCGCCGGCGAGTTCATGATGACCGGGCGGATCACCGCCGCCCAGGCCGTCGCCGGCGAGCATGTCGGGGAGACGGTGACGAGGACGTGGACCTTCCTGCCGACTTGCCCAGCCGGCCAATGCCTGACCGAGGAGCTGGTGCGCGCGCGTGCCGTCGGAACAGACGCAACGAGTCTTCGCCGCCCGAAGATCAGCGTGCTCAACTACTGGACCGGAGAGGGGAGCTTCTTCGCGCCGCTCATCTGCGAAGCGCGGGTCTACCCCATGGGCGAGCGCGTGTTCTTCAGGATCGCAGTGCAGATCACGGGCACGACCCTGGTGGCCGGCGCGCCCGTCGCCACATCGGTGAAGGCCAGCTACGACAGCTACCGCCGGACGAACCGGACCCGCTGCGTCTACCCGGCCGGGCACGACGCTGCCGTGTACACGGGGACGCTGGTCACTCCGCCGACGCCGCAACCCGCACCGACGCCAGCACCCGGTTGATCGCGGCCAGCTGGGCGCGACGCCCGGACCGGGATGGCGCTGCGGCGATCACCACGTAGAGGCACAGCGGTCGGCCCGCGGCGGTGAAGAAGTGCTGCGTGGCCGAGTGGCCGGGGCGCGCGTGGGCGAGCTTGCGGGGCGAGAAGCTCGCCGGGTCGAGGGGCCGGGGGAAGCGCCGCGGCGCGAACAGGCCGGTGCCGGGCTCGAGCCGGCCCGTTCCCAGCAGATACTCGGTGAGAGCAAGGAACGATCCGCCGACCGGGATCGCCGCCGTACTGGCGTCGCCGAACGTGGAGGCGTCGGACGGGAGCGTGAAGGTGCCGGCATGGAGCGTGGCGCCGCCGCCGGCGAGGCGGAAGATCCTCCCGCTCCAGCCGGGGGGGAGCTTCGCGGCGATCCCGTGGGCCTCGATGGTCACGAAAGGGCGCCGATCATGGCGGCCGCCGTGATTACGACCAGGGTCGCCGCGCCCGCGGTGCGAGCGGGGCCTCGCCATCGCCCGAGCCGCACGTGGAGGCCGATGAGCTGCTCCGGCCGCCGCACGCCCGCGCCGGCCAGCAGGGTCAGTCCGCGGGCGGCGCCGAAGCATCCGAGCACGACGGCGCCCAGGGCGGCCTCACGGGTCGCCAGCGCCGCGACCACCGCGACGTAGAGCGCTGCGGAGCCGACCACGGTGGAGAGCCCGAACCCGAGCTGCGCGCCGTAGCCGACCCCATACACCCAACCCCTGAAGGCGCGCAGCCAATCCTCGTTGACCTGACGTCGCGGACCGGGGACGCGCTCGGCCCGGGCGTCCAACACG